>LUZV01000313.1 GCA_001603765.1 Anaerolineales bacterium Chloro_02
GTATTAACTAAAAATAAACCCCCAAGCAGTGGAACGAATGATCCGGGTAAGCCGATCAAACGGGATTCATTTACCAGCAAACTGGGCATTATTTTTGCCACGCTCGGTTCCGCAGTTGGATTAGGGAATATCTGGAAGTTTCCTTCTATGACTGGCGCAAATGGCGGAGCCGCATTTATTATCATTTATCTTTTTTGCACCCTGCTGGTAAGCGTTCCTGTTATGATCACCGAGCTGATGCTCGGGCGAACGGCAAAAGCCGACGCAATCACCACCTACAGTAAATTGTCGCCGAAAAAATCCCAGCCTTGGTGGTTAATTGGCGGGGCTGGCGTTGTGTCAGCTTTTCTGATTTTGGCTTTTTATACAGTTGTAGCTGGCTGGGTTTTTGCTTATATCGGAAAATCCATCACAGGAAACGTGCTTTCAACAAACCCAGAAGTGACATCACAGGTGTTTACCAAACTGATCACCAGCCCCTGGGAATCTTTAATCTGGCAGTGGATCGTTTTAATCTGGATCAGCTTTGTGATTATCTTGGGCGTATCAAAGGGGATTGAGGGGCTTACCAAACGCCTGATGCCTGCTTTGTTTGTGATGCTTCTGGTTGTCTGCGCGCGCAGCCTGACACTGCCGGGCGCGATGGAGGGTGTGCGGTTCCTCTTTAAGCCCGATTTCTCGCGGATCACTCCTGGCGTTATTTTAATGGCGATGGGTCTGGCTTTCTTTAAGCTTTCGGTCGGCATGGGAACAATGACCGCTTACGGTTCTTACTACCGGGACGATCAGGATATCCCCGGTTCTGCCCTTCGCGTAATGTTCGCGGACCTGAGCGTTTCGATCCTTGCGGGGCTGGCGATCTTCCCGGCGGTCTTCGCGTTTGGCTTCAAGCCGGATGCCGGGCCTTCTCTGCTTTTCATCACCATCCCGGCAGTTTTCGCTTCGATGCCGTTTGGGCAGTTCTTCCTGATTTTGTTCTGCGTTTTGGCTTCAATCGCCGCGACTGGGGCGATGCTCTCGCTTTTTGAGGTGCCGGTATCCTTCCTGGCAGAGCGCACCAAGCTCAACCGGACCGGAGCAACGGTTGTAACCTTCCTGGCGCTGGCCGCGGTTGGCGCGACTGCCGCTCTCTCGAACAATGTGCTGGCTGATGTAAAAATCGCCGGAAAAACCTTCTTTGATCTCTACGATTTTATTTCTTCCAACCTGCTGATGCCTATTGGGGGATTCTTTCTGGCAATTTTTGCTGGATGGGTTTGGAAGCTTCCGAAAATTCAGGATCAGCTTAGCAATCATGGCGACTTGAAAAATGGCGGTATTATACGCGTTTATTTTTTCATTGTGCGTTATGTTGCCCCCGTGCTGATCTTGCTTGTGATGCTGAATGGTTTGGGAATTGTAAACTGGTAGGTAAGTTGATTGATACTAGGCTGGCAAATTCTGCCAGCCTCTTTTTTAATGACTTACTGGGAAAACAACCTGCTGCATTGTTTCGATTGAGCGCGGATAATCCTGCCTTACGCATTCATCTGGCACGAATGATGTAACATGAGGGCTTATGAAAGCTGTTAACTGGAAAACCATCCTCTTGTGCTGTGCCTTCCTCGCGGTAGTGTCGCTTACCTCTGGCTGTAAAAGAGCCACGAAAGACTATACACCATGGCGGGTTCCAACGTCTGCCGCGACGCTTGTGGGCACGCCGGTCTTTATGCAAGATACTTCCACAACCGCGGCGCATACTCCCATTCCGCGCGCCACGCTCACTCTAGCTCCATCTGGCGCGCAGCCAACACCCAACGCACCCTTGACGTTGCCAGCACTGCGCACTTCAGAGACCGAGTATACGGTCAAAAGCGGCGATTCCCTGGCGCAAATCGCGCTGCTGCACCAGGTTTCCGTCAAACAGATCCTCGAACGGAATAAGAT
>LUZV01000063.1 GCA_001603765.1 Anaerolineales bacterium Chloro_02
GCTCTTTAATGCGGTCCACGCTGAGGCTCACTTCCCGCGCTGTTTCCTGTCTCGCTGTCAGGCTGACCAGCCCTATGGCAAACACGAACGCGATCTCTTGAGAGGCTGGGAATTGCCGGTAAAGCTCTTCAATCTGGTTAACCGCAATATTGATTTCGGCAACTCTCTCACATTTGTAGGATATTGCGGATAAGAAGCCGGCGTAAACCATTGCTAAATTTTCATTCTCTTTATTCCCTGCCATTAAGGTATCTGCGACAGGATATAACTTTTCAGGAGAAACCCCATCTAACGCCTGGTTGCCTAAACCGGTCATAAGCCCTCGGCTGACAGAATCAAGACATGAAAAACTCTGGAGCCAGTTTTTAGGCAGTAGATAGTGGGAGCCTAACCGAGCGAAGAAATCACTGATTTTGTGTTTAAAAGAGCTTTGATCGTTCAACTTTTTTATTGGCGGAAGTACTTTTGAATAAACTGGGTCTGTGGAAGAAAAGTGTTCAAAAACGAGATGCTCGCCCAACAAATCCGGCTTCATGGGCGGAATCAAATACAACAGTTTGCCATCAGAAGCGATTTTTTCTGCAAGCCCATAGTCTGTGAGAGCTTCAAGAAAGTGTTCGTTTGTTACCGATAGATTAAATAGCTTGTTCTTAATATTCAAACAGTGTTCTGGCAGGTCGTCTTCAGGATCAAGAAGGAGCCCATAGAGTACGGTCGCGAGAAGCACCAAGGAATTAAATTGAGCAAAGTCAGCAGCTTTGGCTGTTTTTGTGTTATCTAAATACAGGGTCTTCAAATTATCGTGCAGCCGTTCCATTTCACGCTTGGAAAAGTGACTCAAGACTTCGTCCTGATCCCATTTCAGCGGATCTTCACCTCTCAGGCAGGCATCCGTCAGGAATAACACAAAAAGTGGGCGCAAAAACTCTGGGTCAATATCCTTTAATCGCTCTAAGACACGCTGCTGTGTTTCGGGCGAAAGGTCCTGAATAACCCCATCGCTGCCTCGCAGATTATCGGCAAAGGAGCGCATCAAGCCTTTCAGTTCATCCTCAGTCAGTTGCCCAAGCGTGAGAGACTGAGCTTGATAGGCATGCTCCATAACATTTGGGTAGGAGTTGAGCATGTTTTGCAGCCAGGGAGGGTTGGGCGCGACCTCTGCCAGTCCTTTTGGATTTTGCGAAGCACGGGAAGACTGGTCATAATTTTCCCTTTGGAGCAGCAAGATGCGCGCACGCCTGTGGCCCGCCTTGCCGGTCTGTGTATTAATCCAATCAGAAAAAATGCCGGTTAAATTTTGCGCATAATCAGCGATGATTAAAACATTGTTGCCGCATTGATCTACTTTTGCAGAGAGAGAGTCTAACGTGAGCCCCGTGGGTTTGGATAAATCACAAACCTTCCAGAGGGCTGGCAGTTGGTCCTGAAATTGACCTGCCAGGCGGCTTTTGCCCATTCCGCCCGGTCCGGTAAGCGCCCACCAGGTGATTTGGTCCTGTATAGCAGCGGATTGGGTGTTGTTCAGAAAGTTATTGAGCTGTTCAAGTTCCTTTGCTCTGCCGGTGAAGGCTGTGAACTCACTCCTCCAATCAAACCGATTTGAGACATTACGTTTTGCGCCCAACTTAGGGCTGAAGACCTCGAAGCTTGGTCGGTTGGCTACTTCAAACAAATACTCAAGGACGATGCTGAGGGATATGTACTCTCCGGGAGGGAAGAAAAAAGCGCTGATGCCGTGTTCGTGCAGGAACTCAGATCTGCGATGTTGGTCCGACTCGCCACAACTTAAAATTGCAAAGTGGGGCACGGTGGGGTCCTTTACGCGGACGCGCTTAAGCAGATCTAGCGTTCGGTCGGTCTCCAGACTGGCGCCAAGGAAAAGCATGGAGCGCTTCGCGAAAATTGTTCCCAAGGTTTCTACCAATTCCGTGTCTTGTCGATAAACTCTGTCATAAGCGGATTTTGGAAAAACAATCTTGTCAGGGTTTAGGTAGATATCACCGTGGACTTTGAACAAACAGCTAATATTGTTCCTAATAGTAATGTCGCCCAAAAAATCGGTGTTTGCCTCGGGATAAACCGGATGGATAGCCTGTCCATGGCTGGAAAAAACCTCTTCGATGACTTTATCGAAATTTGTGGTGATCAGCAGACTATCAGGAAACATGGCTGGCAGGATATTCACTAACTGCCTGCGCAAATTTTTTCCCTTCAGCTTATCTATATTAAAGACCTGGTCTCGCAAGATCGGGCCTATCCCCTGACCGCCCTTCTTCCACAAATTCTCAGCCGCCACTTCAAGGTCTGGCGATTTTTTCTCCATTTCTTTAGTAAAAGCGTCTGGATTTCCGAGCGCGGCGGCGATTTGGCGAAGAGCGTTGGTCCAGGTTGGGTAGACGAAGGAGGTTAAGCCAGCGCCAATAAACGGAACGATCTTAAAATCTTCCGTTTTATATGACTCTTTCATCAAATCAAGGATCTGATCATAGACCGCACGATTATCGTCAGCAAAATTTACCAGGTCATCAAAAGTGCGCATGGAACCCCTCCCCGCGGAATCGGAAACTGGCAAGAAGTATACCATCCGAGGTAAGGTTTGCGTTGTTTCTGAGACGTAAAATGGAACCAAATATGTCTTCGCGGCTGGAGTAAAGGGGTTGTTACTGAAAGGGTATTCTAATTCTTGCGTTTGGTCGCGATCCTGTTATAATACCTCTCAATGACTGGTCCGGTGCGCGGTCTGTAGTTTGGGCTGCAATCAGGGAGACCTGCATAAACAAATATTTTAGGAGCATACGTCATGGCATTAAAGAAAGAAGAAAAACAAGAGATTATCGAAAAGTACGCGCGTGAAGCGGGCGACACTGGTTCCCCTGAGGTCCAGATCGCGCTGCTTTCCAAGCGTATTTCCCAACTGACCGATCACCTGCGAGCCAATAAGCACGACGAGTCTTCCCGCCGCGGTTTGTTGAAGCTGGTGGGTCAGCGCCGCCGTCTTCTGGCATACTTACGCCAGAAAAATTACGAAAGTTTCCTGGCGATTACGGAATCCCTGAGTATCCGCCGGAAATAATTTTTATGAAGGTCGTTAGCACAAAGAAGACTCCCTCCGCTTTTTTGATCAAGGCGGGGGAGTTTTTGGTGCTTAATTAATAAGAAACGTTTTATGCCAGTCGGGTATTGAAAATTGCTGATCAGCCTCTGATCGACAGCTTTCAGTCCCTGAACTGGCAACCAGTGAAAGGACAAAATGAAACCAGAAGCAAAGTATTTTTCAACCACCCTGGGTGGTAAAGATGTCACGTTTGAGACAGGTCGGATAGCGCGCCAGGCTGGCGGCTCTGTGATCCTGCGTCAGGGTGACAGTATGATGTTCGCCGCAGCCACTATGGGCGGCGTTCGCGAGGGAACTGACTTTTTCCCGCTGACTGTGGACTATGAAGAGCGCATGTACGCCGGTGGTAAGATCCCCGGTTCGTTCTTCCGCCGTGAGGGACGCCCCTCCACGGATGCCACGCTTGTGGCGCGGCTGACAGACCGCCCGCTGCGCCCGCTCTTCCCCGAGGGGATGCGCAACGAGGTGCAGGTGGTGTTGATGTCGCTCTCGGCTGACACCGAAAACCCGCTGGACATGCTGGCGATCAACGCCGCTTCGGCAGCGCTGATGATCTCGGATATTCCGTTTGGCGGACCTGTCGGCGCGGTGCGCGTTGGGTTCGTGGACGGGAAGCTGGTGGTCAACCCGACCCTGCAGGAGATGGAAGTCTCCACGCTTGATTTACGCGTGGCTGGAACCAAGGACGCTCTTCTGATGGTGGAAGCCGGCGCGAATGAGGTGACTGAAATCCTGATGGCAGAGGCGCTGCAGTTGGCGCACGAGTCCATCCAGCCGATCATCGAAGCTCAGCTGCGCATGGCGGCTGAGGTCGGCAAAGCCAAAAAGGTTGTCAAACTGGCGGAGAAGGACACAAATTTGATCGCCCAGGCAAAGGCAGCCGTTCAGGCGCGCCTTGAAGCCCTGTTGGATCAGGAATACAGCAAAGAGAACCTCTACGGCGGCATTGCTGAGATCAGAGAGGCGTTTATCCTGGAGCAGGCTGGCGAAGAGCCAACCCCAGAGGCGGTGGCGGCGCTCGGCGCGGCGTATGACGACGCTGAGAAAGCAATCATCCGCGAACGCATTTTAAACCAGGGTAAGCGTCCTGATAACCGCAAGGTCTATGAAGTGCGCGACATCACCTGCGAGGTTGACATCGCGCCCCGAGCCCACGGCTCCGGCTTGTTCACCCGCGGCGAGACTCAGGTGCTTACTCTGGCGACGCTGGGCACCCCCAAGGAAGCCCAGGAACTGGACAACCTGAACGGCATGGAGTCCAAGCGCTACATGCACCACTATAACTTCCCGCCTTACTCCACCGGCGAGGTGAAGCGCCTCGGCGGGCAGTCGCGGCGCGAGATTGGGCACGGCGCCCTGGCGGAACGGGCGTTGGTGCCTGTGATCCCCAGCGAGAAAGTTTTCCCCTATACGCTGCGGTTGGTGTCTGAGGTGATGGCTTCGAACGGCTCTTCCTCGATGGCATCGGTTTGCGGCTCTACCCTGGCGCTGATGGACTGCGGCGTGCCGATTTCGGCGCCGGTTTCGGGTGTGGCGATGGGTCTTATTATGGAAGGCAATAAATACGCCATCCTGACGGATATTCTCGGCACCGAAGACCATTTGGGCGATATGGACTTCAAAGTGGCGGGCACGCGCAACGGCATTACCGCTCTGCAGATGGACATCAAGATCAGCGGAATCACCCCTCAAATTATGGCGGAAGCTCTCGAACGGGCGAAATCCGCTCGCTTCTATATTCTGGACCAGATGCTGGCGACAATCGCCGAGCCTCGCCCAAGACTGAAGGCTCATGTGCCTCGGATCGAGTCGGTGAAGGTGCCGGTGGATAAAATCGGCGCAATCATCGGACCCGGCGGCAAGAACATCCGCGCGCTGCAGGAAGAAACTAATACCAAGATCGACATTGACGACGACGGCACGGTTTATATCGCGTCCGTGGACGGCGTTGGCTTCGAAGAAGCTCGCGACCGCATCCTGGCAGTGACCGAAACGGCTGAAATCGGCAGGATCTATACCGGTAAATGCGTGCGCGTGACGGATTTTGGCGCGTTTATTGAAATCCTGCCCGGAATTGACGGCATGGTGCATATTTCGCAGCTTTCGAGCGAACGCGTTGAAAAGGTTGAAGACGTGGTCAATGTGGGCGACGAACTGACGGTTATGGTGACTGACATCACACCTGATGGCAAGATCCGCCTCTCGCGGCAGGCACTGCTTGAGGGCTGGACGGCTGAGGAAGCTCGCGAACACGACAAGCCCAAGGGCGGGAAGAGCGGCGGCGAGCGCAGAGGCGGCGACCGGCACGAAGGACGTCGGTCTGACCGCGGTGGAGATCGCCGTTCGTCTGGCGGCGACCGAAGAGATCGCAGAAACTAAGATATTCACATTCATAAAACAGGATGCTAATTAACGGCATCCTGTTTTTTAATGGGTCAGGTTGATTTTTGGAGGGCTCTGCTGGAAACCCTGCCGCCAGAGGGATTGAAGCAGGCGGTTGCGGGGGTGCTGCACATTTGTATACCCGGGCGTAACCCTTATCAGCACCCTTAATCGGAATGAAACCACAAATATTCCCAGGTTTAATTGTCAAGGCTAAATAGAAATGTCCTATAGCTGGCAAGTTAGAAATGTCCTATTCGATTAATAATGTCGTCAATATAGGTTTGCCATTTATCTTTTTTCCATAGGTTCTCCAGGGGTGATCATAGGCAGGAGGAAGAGGTTTAGCATCCTCCGATTTACTTGATACAACAGCTGCTTGTTTGGGTCTTTTCTCAATCTCTTGCAAGATGAGCAGATTGCCATGAAACCAGGCTGAGATGGAACCGGAAGGGTTACAAGTAATCAGGACTTCCTGTTTGGCGTAGTAGTAAGCAGGATGCGGGGTAATGATTTGATAAATCTTGTTGGCATATTGGATTTGCAGCGTTTGTGAGATTTTGCGGAAGTCGTGGATGGAGAAGAGAAAGTCCAGATCAAGCGTTTCATCCAACGGATGATGGAAGTCTATGTCCGAGCCAGGCATCACCGCAAAACGGCGGTTATAGTCAGCGATAAACTCAGGTAAGTAGTGATTGGCTGCTTCATAGGAGGTGATGCCAAGCAGGCGCATTTCCTTGACCAGGCGATCCTGCAGGGTCAAATTGGCACGCTCCACCCGACCCTTTGCCTGGGGTGAATTGGCGCAGATCAGATCAACACCCAATACCCCCAGGGCACGCTGGAACTGAGTGACTGGCTCATAGCTAAGATTGCCTCTGTGATTGTCGCGGAAGACGCTAAACTTGTCGCTATAGAAGCTTTTGGGCAGGCCATGTTCTCTGAAGTAACGTTTACATAACTCTCCATAGCTAAAGAAGCATTCCTCAGGCACAAATTCGGCTGCCAGGATCTCACTGGTGGCATCATCTACAAATACCAGCAAAGTCGCTTTTGATCCCCGTTCTTCCAGCCAGGCGTGCTGTGAACCGTCAATCTGAACCAGTTCTCCACGACACTTTCTGCGAGGTCGGCTCAGGTGTGGGTCTACGGGCTTTCTGGTTTTTGGCTTCCATACCTCAACCTCCACCATCATCCGTCGGATGGTTTCTTTGCTTAGTTTGATGCCCTCTTTCTGCTCCAGCTTTTCAGCCATCAAGGTCGGTCCAAAACCTTTCATGCGTGTGTCTGTGATAAAGTCATACACAGTACCCTGGGTCTCAGTATCCGTGCGGCGATTACCTGGTCTCCCACGCTTCTTCGAGACCAGCCCTGCATCTCCTTCCTGTCGATAACGTTGCAGGATGCGTCTGAATTGCCGTTCTGTTACCCCAAGCTTTTTAGCTGCTTCTCGTTGTGTAATCCGATGATCTAACACCCGTTCTATTTCTGTCTTGCGGGTCAATTCTTTATTGGTCATTTCGATAGTCCATGTCATAGTTCCGAATATTAATTAGGACATTTCTATTTTGCTACTTTAGGTCATTATCATGTTGCCCTTACACGATTTCTCCTTTTTTATTAGCAAACTAATTAAGGCGGAAATCTTCGCTTTTGTGTCTCTTTTCGTGGAACAGTCAAATTTGTTCCTGTAACATATCTGCCAAATTACTTGTTCTCAGACCCTCCTGGGTTGTACAATGAAAGCAGTGGACCCACATTAGTGTTTACGGGCTCTTTGTCCCAGGCAACCGTTCGGGTAC
>LUZV01000004.1 GCA_001603765.1 Anaerolineales bacterium Chloro_02
AACTTTATCCACAATCGGGACGTATTGCTTTAGGGTCTGCATGTATTTTTTGATTTCATCTTTTTGAAAAATATTGTCTGCCATCTTTTCCTCCGCAGTGATTTTGTTGAGAAATGGCTCCAGCTTGGAGCTTAGCAGCCTTTAGGGGCTGTCACTTCCCACACTCTAATATTAATACAAAATTAGTAACATTTCATTGGAATATTGTTAATCTTTTTTGTGTTTATTCCCTGGCGCAAATGAAGTTGGGCTTGCGGAACAAACCTGTTAGGTTTCAGAAGGGAGACTGGTAATATAATTATAGTCAGACAGGACAGTCACTCATCGTAAAAAGCAAAAATAGTCCGGGAATATAACCAAAAAAGGAGTCAATTGATGTTCCAAAATTTTGAAGATGCAATTAAGTATGTGCGGGAAAATGAAATCCGTATGATTGATTTAAAATGGGGCGATTTGTTTGGTCGCTGGCATCACATATCTGTCTCGGCGGAATCGTTCACACCACAAATGATGCGGGATGGGATCGGGTTTGACGGCTCTTCGGTGGGCATGCGCCCAGTGAATTCGGGCGATATGGTGCTTATCCCGGACCTTTCAACCGCATTTGTGGACCCATTTTTTGCCCGTCCAACCTTATCCTTCCTGGCGGATATTTACGAAGCCGATAGCAGGGAACGGTTCGCGTTTGACCCAAGGCAGATCGTCGCGAAGGCGGAAGCTTTTCTGAAGGCGACGGGCGTCGCGGACCGGTCTATTTGGGGACCTGAGTACGAATTTTACATCCTGGATGAGGCCAGCTACTACAACCGCCTGAATGCCAGCGGCTACACTCTGGTTTCTTATGAATCCGATTGGATAGAAAATGAAACCAGCAACGGCTACCTGGTTTCGAACCACCGCGGATACCACCAGATCGCGCCGGCGGATCAGAATCAGGATTTGCGCAATGAAATTTCTCTGATGATGGAAGACTTTGGCTATAAGGTCAAGTACCACCATCATGAGGCTGGCGGACCGGGGCACGGCGAGATTGAACCGCCCCTTCAGGATATTTATAAATCTTCTGACGCTTCAATGATGGTTAAATACCTGGCAAAGAATCTGGCATACCGAGAGGGTAAGACCATAACTTTTATGCCGAAACCCTACTTCGGCGCGGCTGGAAGCGGTTTGCACTTCCACCAATTTTTGATGAAGGGCGATGTTAACGTCTTTTATGACCCCAAGGGTTACGCGAACCTGAGCGACACGGCGCTTTATTACGTCGGTGGAATACTGGACCACGCGGCGGCGCTTTGCGCTCTGACCAATCCGTCTACTAATTCCTATAAGCGCCTGGCGCCCGGGTTTGAAGCCCCGACGAGCTGCTTCTTCGGCAAAGGCGATCGCAACGCGGCAGTGCGTGCGCCGAAATATGCCACCGACCCGAGCGAAGTGCGCGTGGAATACCGCACGCCAGACGGCACGTGCAACCCATATCTGACCATTCCCGCCATGCTTTTGGCGGGTTTGGACGGCATCGCCCGCAAGGTTGACCCGCGCGAAGCCGGCTACGGACCCTTTGACGAAAACGTGATGGCGTGGCCCGAAGAAAAACAGAAGCGCATCAAGAAGGTGCCCTTCTCCCTCAATGAGGCTCTGGACGCGCTGGAAAAGGATCACGCCTTCCTTACGAGCTCTGGTGTGTTTTCGGAAGACTTCATTCAGTTTTGGGTGAAGGCGCTGCGCAAAGAGTCGAACGACATCCTCACCCGCCCAATCCCGATTGAGATCGAGCGGTATCTGGATTGTTGAGATTAATTGGATTAAGTGAACGGAGCTGGTCTTTTCGACCAGCTCCGTTTGTTGTGTTTATTACCTAAAAAGGGGCGCTATTTTGCTTTTTTGCTGCCGATATTCAGCAGGGCGTTCAGGACAATGCCGAAGATGGAGGCGGTGGCAAGGGCGGGGAGCTGCATGCCAAAGAAGGGGATCATGCCGCCGAAGGTATAGTGACCACCGAGGGCGATGACCATAATGGTGGCGATGACAGCAATGTTTTTAGCGCTGAACATGTCGACCTTCTTGTCGATCATGATGGCGATGCCCTGGGCAGCGATGGCGCCGAACAGGTAGACTTCCAAGCCGCCGATAACACTCAGGGGGATGGCATAGATGGCTTTCACCAGGGGGGTGAAGCAGGCGATGATCATAGCAATGATTGCCGCGGTGATCAGAACCGGAACGGAGAACACGCGGGTGATTGCCATGGCGCTGATGTTTTCGCCATAGTTAGTTCCAGCGGGGCCACCCATAACGCCGGCAACCATGTCTCCTAAGCCGTCACCAATCAGGTTGCTGCCGAGCAGGTTTGCCAGATCGTACTTCTTCTTGCTGCCGAGTTTCTTCGCAAGGTCATTCACATAGACATCCAACTGGTAGATGTGGGCGGTGGATTCAGGAATGGTCGCCAAGGCGACAGGCATAATCGCAAGAGCCGCGGGCCAATAGATTTTTGGAAGAGTAAAGTGCGGCAGTGCAAAAACACCCTGACTTGCCACTTCGGGAGGGAGTTGGCGGAAGAGGTTCACGCCGGTGGCTTTGGTAAGGATCAAGGCAACGAGGACGCCGAACAGCATTCCCAGGAAAAGCGGTAATTGAGAAAGGAAGCCTCTCAAGTAGACCGAGAAGAGGATGGTCGCTAACAAAGTCGCCAGGGAAACGATCCAGGGCAAGTTGTTGACGAAACCCGCACCAGCGGCAGCAGGCGCGGCGTCTCCAAGGGCATTACCGGCTAAGGTCAGACCGATCACCATCGCGATTGGTCCGGTGATGGTAGCGGGCAGTAAGTTTTCGATGACATCCCTTCCAAGCTTGTTGACGAGCAAGCCAGCGGCAATAGAGATGAGACCAGACATCACGATACCGAAGGTAACGATCTGAATGTCAACATCAGGGAGGATAGCGACGCTGTGCAGTTTCTCAGCGCCGACTAAGCCAACGATGGCGCCGATATATGAGAAACTGGAGCCATAATACAGAGGGATTTTGCCTTTAGTGATCAGAATGAAACAAAGGGTAGCGAAGCCGCTGGCAAAAATGGTGGTTGAAATATGGAATTTTGTAATAAGAGCTACGGTGATTGTAGCAGGGAACATAACGATAACCTGCTGAATCGCGTAGAGCAGCAGTTTCCAGAACGGAGGGGTCTCATCTGGAAGGTAACCTACGGTACTATCTGATTTAGTAAACCAACCCATTGCATATCTCCTTATATTGATTAATGAAGTTTCTTATAAACCTGTTAGTCAATTACCAAAAACCATTTTTCGATAGTTTCTCTCCTTTTCTCCCAGTGCCATGCACTCAACTTGAGTGCATGGCTTTGATGAGGGATGACGAGTCCTGTTAAATTGCTATTTAGCGTGATGTCTAATGCAGCCCGGGAAGGCAGTCGACATCGGTGCAAAGAATTGACTTTTTACCGCTTTGGATACCCAGAACGATTGCTTCGGGTGAGAGCGGCAGGACGTGAAAATTGATACCCAGGGCATCGTAAACCGCGTTGCCTATAGCTGAGGGAACGGAGATCATCGGATGTTCGCCCACGCCACGCGCGCCATAAGGACCGTTGAACTGCGGATTCTCGATGTAAATTGGCACAATTTTACCAGGGATGTCTTTTAAGGTTGGAATTTTATTGTCGGTGAAGGACGGGTTCATCAACTGGACATCGGCATTAAATTTGTAGCCTTCCAGAAGCGCGGATCCTAAGCCCTGCAGTACGCCGCCGCAAATCTGACCATAAACGAGTTTCTCGTTGATGACCTGACCAATGTCAAAAGCGGAAGCAACTTTTAGAACTTCAATGCTGCCGGTTTCAACGTCCACTTCAATCTCAACCGCATGCGCGCCGAAAGTCCAGACCGCGGCGGGATAGCCCTGACCAGTTTCGGGATGGAGGTTGGTTAACCCGTCGGCGATACTGCTGCCGCTGGCGATCAGCGGTCCGCCAATGCCGGTGCCATTGGGATACATATAACCCAAAGCGATCTGCTTATAAGTCAGCCGGCGTTCGGGGTTATGGCGGTGGAAGATTACGCCATCGGCATGATCGAGATAGTCGGGATCGGTCCGCAGCGCCTGGGCGGCGACATCTTTCATCTTGCGCAGCATTTCGCGGCTGGCTTTGATGACGGCATTTCCTGCCATGAAAGTCAGCTTTGAAGCAACTGTGTTCCAGTCGTAGGGGTTAGCGCGGGTGTCGATCTCGGAGGAAATTTCGATGTGCTCGATCGGCATATCCAGCTCCTGGGCGGCGATTTGCGCCAGGGCAGTGATGGCGCCCTGACCATAGTCAACTGCGCCGATCATCATTTTGACGTGACCATCGCCGTTCATCTGCATGATGACCGCGGTGGCGGTGTTGGCGGGCATGGCGGGCGCTTTTTGCAGCATGGCGAAGCCCTTACCGCGCACTTTGCCGGTCTTCCACTCGCGCTGACGTTCTTCTTCACTCTTGCGACCAGTCCAGCCGATTTCTTTAACCACAGCGGTCAGGCAGTCTTTGGGGCTGCCGTTGCTCGCGGTTATAACCTCGCCGCTCATGGTCTGGCAGCCGGGTTCCAGAAGGTTTTTCATGCGGAACTCGTAAGGGTCAATTCCCAATTTTTGGGAAAGAATGTCAATCTGACGTTCAATTGTCCAGTGGGTTTCGAGGTGACCAAAACCGCGATATGCAGTGCTGAAAACTTTGTTGGTGTAAATTGTTTTGGAATCGATGCTGGCATTTTCTACCGCGTATGGACCGACGCCGGAATAAACGGCAGTCTTGCCAACGTTGACGCCGTAGTCGGCATAGGCGCCACTGTCCCAGTCGTAGACAGCTTTGACGGAGGTAATTTTTCCGTCTTTGGTCACGCCGGTCTTAATGCGACCGCGCATGCCGGCACGGGTGGGAAGCTGATTGAATTCTTGCTCGCGCGTAGCGCGCACTTTAACGGGGAGCCCGCCAGCCGCACGCGAGAGCAGCGCCGCGAGCGGTTCCAGATGGATACCGGCTTTGCCGCCAAACCCGCCGCCCACGTAAGGAATATGGACTTCGACGTCTGTTTCGGAGATGTGGAAGCTGTCCGCCATGATTTGGCGAATGGCAAAGGGAGATTGAGCAGAAGCCCAGATTTTGATTTTGTTAGAGAAAGGGTCAGCCTGGACGATCGCCACATGGGTTTCCATCGGCACGTGGGCAACGGCAGGCAGCGAAAATTCGTTCTCAACCACCAGATCTGCCTCGTCAAAAGCTTTGTCCAGATCACCTTTCTTGCTTTTATTCCAGCTGGCGATGTTAGAGTCCTTCTGAGGGAAGAACACGCCGACGTAATGTTTCAGCTCATTGATGTCATCATGGACCAAGATTTTGCCTTCAAGGGCTTCGTCCACGTTGCGCACAGGCTCCAGGGGTTCATAGACCACTTTAAGCAGCGAAACACCACGTTCGGCAGTTTCTTCATCATCCGCCGCGACAGCGGCAACAACGTCACCATGATAGCGGGTCTCCCCTTTGGAGAGGACGCGTTTATCCTGCATGTAGAGACCAACCAGGATGTCGGAATCCTCGCCGGTCAGAACGGCGCGCACGCCGGGCAGGGCTTTGGCGGCGCTGGTGTCAATTGAGACGATCCTTGCGCGGGCATAAGGAGAAAGCAAACAGCGAGCGTGGAGCATGCCGGGAAGTTCCAAGTCGTAGGTATAGACGGCTTGCCCGGTGACCTTTTCGCGGGCATCTTTACGATCGTAAGGCTGACCAACCCGCTTGTATTTTGATGAGTATTTTTTCTCGTCCATTAGCGGCCTAATTCCTTTCGTTCACGTTCAGCAGCGCGTTTTACAGCACTCAAAATCGGAATATAACCAGTGCACCGGCAGAGATTACCGCTCAGAGCTTCAATGATCTCTTCGTCCGTTGGGTTAGGGTTGTGATCCAGCAAGGCGCGGGAAGACATGAGGAAGCCAGGGGTGCAGAAACCACACTGCAGGGCGTCCTGACTGACGAACTCTTCCTGCAAGATCGAAAGTTTTCCGCCTTTTGCCAGACCCTCAACGGTTGTGATCTCAGCGCCTTCAGCTTCGACAGCCAGAATGATGCAGGAGGTGACGGCTTTTCCATTCATGATGATGGTGCAGGCGCCGCATTCGCCCTCGCCGCAGGCTTCTTTGGTGCCAAACAGCTTCAGGTTGTCCCGCAGGAAATGCAGCAGGGTCATACTGGGGTCAACATCACGGACCACCTTGCGACCGTTTACGGTCAGGCTGAGGGTTACTTTGCGCTTGCCTGATTCAATATGTTCTGTGTATATCGAGCAATCTTTTGAGTTGTCCATGCTTAATCCTCCTTTTCAATGAGTTTGAGCAGGCCTTGTTTTAGCAGCACGGATGCCATTTGCAGGCGGTAGGCTGCTGAGGAACGGACGTCGGAAATGGGGCGGATGTGCTGCTTGATTTCCTGTGCCGCCCATTCAACCGTCTCGCGGGAAAGACCGCGCTCATTGATCATGTCTTCAAGGGCAGAAAGCCGCAGCGGCGTAGGCGCGACCGCGCCAATGCCAATCGCAACTTTGCCGTCGGGTTTAATGCGGGTGGCAACGCCAACCGTCGCCAGATCATGACCTTTAAGCCTTGCCTGGCGCAAATAAATGCTCTTGTCGCCTTCGCCCGGGTCAGGCAGTTGGATTGAAACCACCAACTCGCCGCGCTCCAAAGCGGTACGCTTTACGCCTTTGAAAAATTGGTTCAGCGGAACCTGGCGGGCGCCTTTTGGACCGGCAATGTTGACGACCGCGTCGTAAACAAGCAGAGAGGGCGGAAGATCGGCGCCAGGCGACGCGTTGCAGATGTTCCCGACGACCGTGGCGCGATTGCGCAGCTGGAAAGATGCCAGAGCGGCAGCAGCCTGGTTTAGCGCCGGATACTTGGCTTTGACCGCCGCTGAATCAACCACGCGGTTGACTACAACGGCAGCGCCGATTGTTAGACCCACGCCTTCAACGTACTCGAAAGCAGCAATCTCAGGCAGCATTTTAATGTCGACGATGTGTTCGGCGTTGATCAGATTTCTGCGCAGCAGAATCATCAGGTCAGTACCGCCCGCGAGGACATAGGAGTTATCTTCCTTTTCGAGATATTGGACTGCTTCACTGAGGGTGTGGGGCTTGAAGTATTTGAACCTACTTAGCATAAAAGCCTCCTTGTTTCAGAATAGTGCCTTTTTGATAAGCTCTTTTTCAGGCTCAAATCCGGCTGACTAAGGTGAGATGCTGGACGAAGAGGATTTGAAAAAGAACGAATTGAACATGATTCTAACATGTTGAAGAATTACCAAAACTGTTAATATCAACAAATATTTGCCTGGATAATTGACGGGAATTGGAAAATGTTACAACCAAAAATCCTCCCGCGGGGCAAGGCGTTTTGGGAAGCGCGTTTCAAACTGCCTGGCAAGACCGAGCAATAGAGGTTCAGTCTCAGGCAATCCAAAAAGTTCAAAACCAATTGGCACGCCCAGCGGAGCGGTTTGTGAGGGCTCAGAGAAGCCGGCGGGCAGGCAAATTGAGGGGAAACCGGTGATCGCGGCGAGCGCGCCGTTGCGCTGGAGCTGAGAATCTCCGACCTTACAAACTAATTGCTGCTGATGGGGGAAAACCAGAGCGTTCAGTTGGTCCCGCGCGAAGAGGTTTCTGACGCGCTCTTGCAGTTCAGCGCGCTTTCGCAGCCGCGATGAATACTCCTCTGAATGAATATCCAACTGGTTGGCGCGGATCAGGTTGTCTTTAATGCCAGGGTGGAATAAACCGCTCTCCAAAATCGCGTCTATGCTTGGGTAAGGGGCGCCAACGGACTCGAGATAATGATTCAGGTGAGCTTTAAGTTCATAGAGGTGCACACTGATGTTCGAGACCAGATCGGCAATGTCGATTTGATCGTCCACTTGGACCACCTCAATACCCAGCGATTGCAGCTCGCTCACGACTTTTTCCATGGCGCGATTAACTTCAGCGTTGACGGAGGCTGAGCCAAAGAAGGATTTGAGCAAGCCAACGCGGAGGCTGCCGGGCAGTTCGGGCTGGGGTAAATCCCGCGCGGCGATCACCCGCAGCACTGCCTCGGCGTCCGCCACGCCGCGCGCCATCGGACCGGCTGTGTCTTGGGTGAGCGAATAGGGCACAATGCCGCTATCGCTGACCAAGCCGAGGCTGGGGCGGATGCCCACAAGGTTGTTCGCGCTGGAAGGAGACCGGATGGAGTTGATTGTGTCTGTGCCGATGCCGACCAAGCCGAAATTCGCGGCAACCGCGGCGCCTGTTCCTCCGCTGGACCCTCCGGGTGTGCGGGTCAGGTCGTAGGGGTTGCGCGTTTGCCCTTTGATGGAGCTGACCGACTCGCCCCAGATGGCAAATTCGTGCAGGTTGGTCTTAGCCAAAATGATTGCCCCGGCAGCTTTGAGGCGCTGAACCAGATCGGCGTCTCTGCCAGTTGAAAACCCTGCCAGGCTCAGGCTGCCGGCGGTGGTTGGCATATCCGCGGTTTCGATGTTGTCCTTGACCAGAAC
The DNA here is from genome assembly GCA_001603765.1 of Anaerolineales bacterium Chloro_02. Classification (GTDB taxonomy): domain Bacteria; phylum Chloroflexota; class Anaerolineae; order Anaerolineales; family Anaerolineaceae; genus Mesolinea. Next base: position 8,585 of record LUZV01000004.1, read on the forward strand.
GGGCACGCCGTGGAGGCTGCCGGAAAGATTGCCCGTTTTTTGCAGGGTTTGGTCGCATTGTCTCGCAAGCTCTATGGCGGAAGGATTAACACAAATAATGCTCGCGAGAACGCCATCAAAACGATAGATTCGGTCGAGATAAAAGGCGACCAGGCTTTCTGAGGTGATTTGACGCGAGAGGAGTTTTTGGTGATAAGAGGCGATGCTTAGCTCTAACATGGGTCAATTGTAACCTGGTCCGGCTTAGTTATGACGGATGAGAGTGGGTTAATTGTTATAAGAAGCTAAGGTCTGACCCGGGCAATTCGCAAGAGAGCGACGCGCTAATGATAAATATTTAGATGGGCAGGTGATGGAGAGGTTTGCGCTATTGCCAACCCATCCTGCGAGGCATGGCTTATTGAGCGTCCGCGGCGGGTATTGTGTATTATTAATAATTATTGCTTATAGAATACAGACTTGTTGTTTCTGTATTACAATCAAATTGACTGGCGTTTTAGGTAAAATATTCATCAGGATGAGGAACGATCTATGCAAAAGGCATTAAAAGTTCGTCTACGAGACATCCTCAACGTTGATTTGTTAGCCGGCGCGGAAGTGATCGCCGGTGAAACGGGGATGGATCATGAAATCACCTCCGTCAACGTTATGGAAGTCCCAGATATTGTCGACTGGGTTAGACCAGGCGAGCTGCTGCTCACGACTGCCTACTCTCTTGCCAACGATGTTGAAGCATTCAACACGCTCCTGCCGCTGCTTTCAGAGCGCGGTGTGTGCGGAATGGGCATTAAGTTCAAGCGTTATATTGATGACCTTCCCGACAGCGTCATTCAGACAGCTAATCGCCTGGCGTTTCCGATTATCAAGATCCCACAAGGCGTTTCTTATGGCGACTTGATGAAGCGGATCTTTACATATATCATCGGTGAACAGACCCGCCAGCTGGAACAGATCAACGACTTCAACAACCAGATTAAGGATATCATGCTGCGGCGCGGCGGCATGGAGGAGTTCGCGGCGCTCATCAGCCAGGTGGTTCAATGCCCCGTGCTGATTTCCGATCAGGTCTATAAAAGCTTTGTGTTTTATTCGGATGATAAAAAATGGAAAGCCATTCTCGAAAGGGTCGTCCCGGCTACCATCAGCAACAC
>LUZV01000064.1 GCA_001603765.1 Anaerolineales bacterium Chloro_02
GATTACCTGGTCTCCCACGCTTCTTCGAGACCAGCCCTGCATCTCCTTCCCGTCGATAACGTTGCAGGATGCGTCTGAATTGCCGTTCTGTTACCTCAAGCTTTTTAGCTGCTTCTCGTTGAGTAATCCGATGATCTAACACCCGTTCTATTTCTGTCTTTCGGGTCAATTCTTTATTGGTCATTTCGATAGTCCATGCATTTCTATTTGATTATGTGCCGGATTTTCTGTAAATTAGTCACGGACCCTTTCCAACAATAATAGCCTAAGTGTTCTCCATATTCAAATAAACCTTTCCGTATTCCCAATCCTCACTGAACTCCATCAGAACAGCTGAGACAAGCCGCAGACAAGCGTCTTCATTCGGGAAGACCCGCACAACTCTGGTGCGCCGCTTGATCTCCTGAGAGAGCCGCTCAAGGACGTTGGATGTCCGCAATCTTTTCTGATGTGTGCGTGGGAAGGCAAACACGCTAAATCCTTCCGGAAGATTAACCTCCATCCAATCAGCCAACCTGGGTGCAATCTGAGCATATTTTTTGATTGTGTCTTTGAGCTGGTTCTCAGCGCCGTCCCTGTCTTGAACGTCAAAAATCCTGCGAATGTCTTCAGCCACTTCTGCTCGCAGACCAACCTTAGGCACATAAGACTGGGCATTCTGCTGCAGGTGAAACTGGCATCTCTGCCATGGAACACCGCTAAAGACAGCTTTGCGGGCGGCTTCCATGCCCGTATGATCGTCACTGATGATTAATTGAACATCCTCCAGTCCCCGTTTGACCAATCCTTCCAGAAATGAACGCCAGTGTGCTTCTGCCTCACTGAGAGACACTGAGATGCCCAAAACAGCTCTTTTGCCGTCCTTTTTCACGCCAATGGCCATCAAAATAGCCGCATCTCTGACATTACCTGCTTGCCTCACTTTCTCATAGCGTGCGTCCAGGTACAAATAGACTATTTTTCCCAGGGGTCTGTTGCGCCAGGCTTCCAGTTCTTCATCCAGAGTTTGTGTGGCTCTGCTGACCTGACTGGCACTGACCTGGGTACCGCAAAGCTGTTCAGTGATGGCTGCGACTTTGCGCGTGGACACTCCCTGCACATACATCTCTGCCAGTGTCATCAGCAAAGCGCGTTCACTGCGAATACCTTTCTCCAATGCGTTAGGGTAGAAACCGCCTTCTCGTACCTGAGGGATCTCAAAGGTCACTTCGCCCACTCTGGTCTTGACTGTCTTGGGCTTATAACCATTGGCGTGCCCCAGCCTGTACTCATTGCGCTCGTATGGCCTGGCTTGCAAATAGTTCTCTCGCTCGATGCGCATGGCTTCGTTCACCACTACTCTGATCAACTCAGGTAATCCTTCTAACCCTTGTTCTGTCAATCGTTCCAGATATTCACCTGGTATATGTAACTTGTCCTCAGTTGTTGTAAAATCAGTTGTGTAGATCATGGTCTTTTTCCTTTCTTGGTTTGCAGACTGTAGAAAGGATACCGTGATCTACTCTTTTTGTGAATTTACAGAAAATTCGTTACACTGACATCTGTATAGGGAAAAATCTTCAATTACCCCGAATCCAACTATCATATTGAAACTTGATATTTTCGCCTCTCGCATGATTATTGTGCGAAAAGCACAAGTAAGACTCAGATATCAAAAATTCTAAATATCCGTAGCCTAGTTTCCTATCTCCCTTGCATGGTTATTGGAAAAACTTTCCATTATTTCTGCCCAGCCAAGCCGATCAGCAATACAGACCGCTTCTGCATCAGTCGGACTATCGAGTGCCAGTATCCCATTCCTTCGGGACAGAACCAATGGCTGAAAGCTCAGCTGGTTGATTTCCCCTCCAATAAATTGCAGTTGAACCAGCGCGGAGTGGCGTGTCTCGTAAGTCATGGTTTGATCTGTGAGTAAATTACCCAGGCTGTAGAGAGCCAGCATGCGGTGGCTGCCATTCTCCGCTTCAACCCATTCTGCCGGCTGTAAAACGTGTGGATGATGCCCCCAGAGTACGTCCACCTTGGCGTTTGCAAGTTGCTTTGCCTGCTGCCGCTGTAAGGGCGTTGGTTCGCCGGCATATTCCATCCCCCAATGCAGCGACACAATCACCACATCGGATTTTGCTTTTAGTTCAGCCACGCTCGCCAGGAGAGAGTCCATGTCCAGCGGTTTCAAGATTGCGTCCACAGCCACTATAGCAACAGTACCAGCAGGGCTTTCAAGTATCACGGGCTGCTCTTCAGAGACCACGCGCAGTCCGTCTATTGCCTGGGAAAGATCGACAGACTCTTTACAATCTCCCTGATGATTGTTAGCCACAGAGACTATGTCCACGCCGCCGATCTTCAATATTTCGGCTTCGTCGGATGGCGAGCAAAGATTGTACCCTTCTCCATTGGCATTCGTATCAGATGTCGTGCTGCCAAGCGGTGATTCAAGGTTGACCAGAAACCAATTCTGATCGCCACCTGTCAATGATCCATCAGGAGTCATAGCCCCCCATGGATCCTCCGAGAATATCGTCTGCCCATCACGCCCCAAAATGACATCTCCGCCAAAGGTAATCGTCAGGGTTGGTTCCGGTTGAAACCCCACCTGGAGGAGTGTGAGTAATATCACTCCTCCAAGGAGAAACAACCTCAGCCTTACTGCGAAATGAACGCCTGTGTCCATCCAGGTTGCGCGGGAGCCTGCCCGGTTTCGAGCTTCGTTCGCCAGGTTTCATCCGTCATGCGGTCAGCCGGAGAAACAACAAACTCGTAGTAGGTATACACCACACCAACACCTATTCGGTATGGCGCGTCCGGTAAAACCACATAAATATAAGCCGGATAGCCAACACCTTCCACCAACACCCGATCAATTCCGGTCGCCACATCCGCCACCACCGGGGATTTCTGATCCTCCAAGCGTGCGGAGTAGCCCTCACCCTCAGGATCAGCCGAGGCTATTGTCATCGCCTCAAGCCAGCCGCCATAATATTTGATCTGCCAGTACTCATCCTCAGTGATTGCCTCTCCTGCCAACTCCTTTTGAGAGATGTCCAATAAAAATTTCAGCTGATCAATGAGGTTGTTCAGGTTGGCAAGCGTATTCTGCCCTAATAACTCTCTTGCTTGTAAGCCCTGATACGTCATCTGCGCCAAAGCCAGCAGTCGGGCGTAAGCCTCCGGGTTTGGCTCCACATAGCCGTGTGGCGGTGGGTCGCCGGGACCGCCGCCCATTTCTGCCATAACCTGCTTGGAATAAAGAATGGTGTCGTGTTTTAGTTCCGTCCAGGAACTCAACGCCGTCTGCAAGTCTTTGCGGGCCCAGGCGTCTGTCCGCATAAACTCTGGATAAGCTTCGCCCTTCGGCTCAAAAATGGGTTTCAGAGCATACAGCCAGGACCAATAAAGATTTTGCGTCCACGAATCCAGTTCGAGCTTTGCCACCTCCTGGGTAACCTTCTGCATTTTTGTGTCATAATTTTCATAATTATTTTCACCCATTTCGTGCAGAAGCCCCAACGCCAGCTCTGAACCCTGCGCGGCAAAGAAATCCAGCGCTTTAGGCAGATCGCGCGGCTGCGCCAGCGTGCCCACCTCGCGCCACATCACTTGCCCAAACACATATTGATCGAGGGTGAAGCGCTGCCCCATAAACCGGAAACCCTGTGTGACTTCATCCTGGTCTTGCCAAATCCAAACCCACATCGAGTTAACTTGCGGCGGCGGGAGCTTCCTGGCAGTATCAATGAAAGTTGTGAGCAGAGCCTCATCAGCAAACAGGGCAACATCTGGGTTTTTGCCATAAACCGCGTCTGAGATAACCCCATATTCATGCACGCCCAGATCGTCCGCCTTGCCCACGATGAAAACGGTCGGGTCATAAATATCCTGCCAGAGCGTCAGGGCCGACTTGCCGGAAGAAGCGACTGCCTCGCGCATTGCCTTTGTGATCATGAGCGATCGCTGCACCTCCGCGCGGTCCTTCAGGCGGAAATTCATGCGCCCATACCACATCATCGCGCGGAAATAGCTCTCCAGCTCCGGGCTGAGGGTGTAATGTCCGCGCGGGATGTATTGGGTGTAATCTTCAATATACCGCATGTCCGCCGGCTGACCTTCCATGAGCCAAATCGGTGAAAAGGTGGATGATGATGCGGACATGATTAAGCCCAATTCAGCTTCCACCAATCCCCGCGCTTCTTCAGGGATCGGATCGCCAGTTTGCAGCAGAGAGCCAGCCACGCTGAAATAGGCAAGGTTGCGCAAGGCGGCTGCTTCCAGCGAAGTGCCCACCACTTGGTCATACTGCGCCTTGCTGGCGCTGATCATCGCTGAAGTCAGCTCCTTAAGCATGGGGATAAACATCTCCCTTTCCAGATCCCGCAGCATTTTGTCAAACACCAGGTGGTAGATATGAAAAACAGAATCTGTCGTAATAAACGCCGGAACAAGCCCATAACGCGCGCTCTCATAGCCCTGATAAAATTCAGTCATGATGCTGCTGGGCGAGTTATCCGGCGCGGCGACCACGAAGCCGTTCTGTGAAAGCAGCGCCAGTTGGCTTTGCGTCAGTTGGACAGCGACCAAATTTTCAACCTGCTTGAGCGCGACAGGCAGGCTGTAACCTCCCTGAAAGCTCTGGGGTAGGGAAACCTGGTCTTGCTGGTAGCTGGCGAACTTCGCGCTATAGACCTGCCCGGCTGGCAAGGGAATTCCGCTGCCCTGCGTCTCAGTCGGCTGCGCAGCTGTCGGCGGCACATTCGTTGGCTTATTGGTATCGGTGGACGTTGGGTTAAACGAAATCGTACAAGAAAACAACAAAATGGCTACCCAGCTGAGGATCAGCATCTTTTTAAGTCCATTTCTATCCATGTTACACACTCCTTATCTGCTAAACAACCAATATTTTTGACCATCCCGCACAATAGAAAATTGCTGAGAGCTGCTCTCAGCGCGGTCCAATAATGAAAAGCCAAAACCAACCCAACGCCAAACTGTAATTCTTCCGCCAGGAACTTTTGAATCATAGTCCGCCTCGAGCACGGCAATTTCAATCAGACCGTCGTTGTTCAGATCTGCCGCCCGGAGGTTCGAGATCGGATTAGCCAGGGCAGAGCCAGCCCATATCTCCCGGAGGCGTCCGTCTTTCCATCCAATCAGGATCACCTGACAGCTTTGCCCCTCCTGATTCTGATGGCTTAATATTCGCCCGCCAAACGGCATGAAGCGGTCAACAGGCCAAGGTTGAAAAACCCGCCAAACCACCAAAACAGCCTCCTCCAACCCATCATGATTCACATCCGCTGCCAACGCTTCACTCACGCGCCACTCTTGCGGACTGCTCCAATAATTTTCTGAGGCGCAGTTTGTAATCCGCAACGAACCAGATTCCAATTCAAGGCATTCAGGCTGACCGTCGCCATCCAGATCGCCGGATGTTGACGGTAAAACAAACTCGGAATGCGCCGGCTTCTGTGCCGCGTTCAAAAGCGTCAACCGATCAGCTTCAAACTGCCAGTACTGACCAGTAGGAATGGGGGTCAGGATAGGTAATGCCGCCGCGAGAAGCATAAACAGCCAGCGAAATTTTGCCCAAAAATCAGAGAACACGCCGCGCCTCCCTCCGGAAGAGACGATGATGCCTCTTTTCCATCAGCCAGGTGAGCTAATTACCTGTGCTGAGGATAAACAGAAACAAATAAAACAAGGATTACAAGTTAATTGTACGGTTTTTTAAGACCATTATCAAGTTCAAAGCCGAAAATTTGAGCTTACTCTCCCTGTTTGGGTTGGTTTTCCTCGCCTGCATTCCCGTTTTGCTTCTCACGCCGCCGTTTTAACCTTTCCTCCACCTGAGCTTCATACCCCTGTTGTGATGGGTGGTAAAACTGCCTGCCCACCAAGGCATCAGGCAAGTATTGCTGGCTGACCCAATGCTCATCAAACGAGTGGGGATAAAGATAACCCTTCCCATGCCCAAAGCCCTTGGCGTCGCGCGATGGGTCCATGAGGTGCGCCGGCACCGCGCCCGCGCCGTTTTGGTTAATCTCTTCCTGAACATCCCAAAACGCCCCAACCGAGTTAGATTTGGGCGCGGTTGCCAGATAGATCACCGCCTGCGCGATCGGATACCAGCCTTCGGGCATTCCAACGTATTCAAAACTTTGTGCCGCGGCATTAGCCACCAGAATCGCGTTGGGGTCTGCCATGCCAATATCCTCACTCGCGAGAATTATCAGCCGCCTGAGCACAAAGCGCGGATCTTCCCCAGCCAGGAGCATCTTGGTCATCCAATAGAGCGCCGCGTCCGGGTCGGAACCGCGCACAGATTTGATGAATGCTGAAATTGTATCGTAGTGCTGGTCGTCAGTTTTATCATAGAGGATCGCGCGCCGTTGGATCGACTCCTGTGCCACTTCCAAAGTAATGCGGACCACACCTTCCACTTCTGGCGTGGTTTCGACTGCCAGCTCAAGCGCGTTCAGCGCGCTGCGGGCATCCCCGCCAGCCATTTCCGCCAAGTGCCGCAGCGCCGCTTCGTCCACAACCACCGCGCGTTTGCCATACCCAGCCAATGGGTCTGCTAAGGCGCGCCTGAGGAGCGTCAGGATATCTTCCTGCGACAGAGGCTTGAGCTCGAACACGCGCGAGCGGCTGACAAGCGCTTTGATTACGTCGAAATAGGGGTTTTGAGTGGTCGCGCCGATAAGCGTGATCAGCCCGTTTTCCACATGCGGCAGCAGCGCGTCCTGTTGGGCTTTGTTCCATCGGTGGACTTCATCGATAAACAGGATGGTGCGCGTGCGGTAAAGGCGGCGCCTTTCATTAGCTTCTTCAATCGCCTTACGCAAGTCTGCCACGCCAGCCAAAACCGCGCTCAGGTTCTCAAAATGAGCCTGGGTAGTGTTGGCGATGACACGCGCGACGGTTGTTTTGCCCGTCCCGGGCGGGCCATAGAGGATAATTGAGCTGAAGAGCCTGTCTGCCTGGATCGCCCGCCGCAGCAAGCTGCCTTCCCCCAGGATGTGCTGCTGCCCAACGACCTCATCCAGTAAGCGCGGGCGCATGCGCGCCGCCAGCGGCGCTTGCTGCTTCAATTGTTCTTCGAGCGAGTGATCGAACAAGTCCATGCATGTATTTTACCACATTGGTTAGCACTTTTGTTCTATTTTGCGGAAAGGCACAAGGCATTTCCCTACAGGGTGCACGGTAGGGAACGCGGCTTGTCCCGTTCCTGTTTTGGCGGAAAGGCGCGAGGCCTTTCCCTACAAGGTTTTACGATTACGAACGTGGCTTGGCTTGTTCCTGTTTTGACGGAAAGGCGCAAGGCCTTTCCCTACGGGGTTGTCTGGTAGGGAACGCGGCTTGCCCCGTTCCCGTTTTGACGGAAAGGCGCGTGGCGTTTCCCTACGGGGTTGCTTGGTAGGGAACGTGGCTTGCCCCGTTCCTGTTTTGGCGGAGAGGCACAAGGCCTTTCCCTACGGGGTTGCCTGGTAGGGAACGCGGCTTGGCTTGTTCCTGTTTTGACGGAAAGGCACAAGACCTTTCCCTACAGGGCTGCCTGGTAGGGAACGTGGCTTGGCTTGTTCCTGTTTTGGCGGAGAGGCGCAAGGCCTTTCCCTACAGGGTGCACGGTAGGGAACGCGGCTGGTCCCGTTCCCGTTTTAGCGGAAAGGCGCAAGGCCTTTCCCTACGGGGTTTCGCGATTACGAACGCGGCCTGTCCCGTTCCCTTAATTGTTCCTCCTAATACCCATGCCGGGCATCGATCAGGTTGTAAAGCTCCTGCCTTTTAAGGTATCGTTCGATGTTCGCAATGAAAAGGTCAATGACTCCGTCCATAAATCTCCTGCTGAGCCCAGCGACATGTGGGGTGATGACCACGTTTGGAAGGTCCCAAAGCGGGCTCTCAACCGGCAGCGGTTCCTCCTCAAACACGTCCAACACCGCCCCACCCAATTTGCCCGATTTCACTGCCTCGATCAACGCGTTTGTGTCCACCACCGCGCCGCGCGAGACGTTCAACAAAAACGCACCCGGCTTCATGGCGGCAAATTGTTCCGTCGATATCAAATGGCGTGTTTCATCAGTAAGTGGAGGTGAGACAACCACAAAATCGCATTCTTTCAACATAGCGTTCAAAGCTTCGCTGGGGTAAAGCCGGTGGAAATAATGACCCAACGGGTCGCCAAGCCCCTCGGGCACATAGCCGTGATCTTCAGGGTGCAAAACATCGCGTTTTGTTGCCAACACTTTTGCGCCATAGGCAGACAGCTGCCGCGCCACCTCACGCCCAATCGATCCATAACCCACGATCCCCACCGTGCTGCCTCTAAGCTCCTTGGGCTCCATTTTCTCCTGGCGGGTTTCGGGCCAAAGTTTCTGCACCTGGTTGCGGAACATCTCCGGGGCTCGATGCCCGAGCATTAACAGCGCCATCAGCACGTATTCACCCATCTGGCTAACCATTGTGCCGCTAGCATTCGTCAGCTTGACGCCTTCGCGCACATATTCGCCTTGCCCAAGCGCTTTATCAACACCAGCGGAATGGAATTGGATCCATCTTAGGGCTGGAGTCAGTTCGGGAGGCGGCAGCGGCGTCCCCGCTGAAAGCAGGATTTCCGCATCCCGCCACAATTCCACCGGGATGCGGGTGGCGTCTTTGCGCCCGTACCAATGAAGTTCAATCCTCGGATCCACTGCTTTTATCCGCTCAACCTGCGAATCGGTCAGCGACAGCGCGCTGAGTATCTTAATTTTCTGATTATCTGCCATTGATAATTCTCTCTTTTCTCTTTTCTCTCAGCCGGCTTCCACTATTGATCGCGCGAGATCCAGGATTGGTGTTTGTCCCGGCTTTTACGCTGGCTTGGCGGCGTGATTCCGCGTTTAGGCTCATCAGGTCCGCGGTCCTTAAAAAGCACCCCCAGGATAAACAGCAGCACCCCAATAATCACATAAGTTGGGATCGCGCTCCCGCTGATGAGCCCATACACCAGCCAAACAAAGCAAACTGCCCCAGCAATCATCAACAAACGGCTTATTAGTCTGATCATGTGTCCTGCCTCCAAATAAAAAGCCAGGCCGCGTTCTGCAACCTGGCTAATTTTACATTGGATGCGTCTATTATGCCCGTTTTACGCGTGTACGGGACTGTTCGCGCATATAGAAAGGCAGGTAATAATAGCCGCCACCGTTTTTGCCGGTGGAACCTGAGCCCTTCCACCCGCCAAAGGGTTGGAAGCCGGGCCAGGCGCCTGTAGTGCTGCCTTGCGGTCGGTTCGCGTATGTTGTGCCGGCTTCGATGTTATCGAAGAACCACTCAGCCTCATCCGGGGTGCCATAGAAGCCCGCGGTCAGCCCATAATCAATGTCATTTGCCAGCCTCATCGCCTCTTCCAGGCTCTTAACCGGCGTGATCATAGTGATCGGGAGGAAGAGTTCTTGTTTCCAGATATAGTGATCCAACGGCACGTCCACCACCACCGTAGGAGCGCAGAAGTATCCAAGCGCCATCTCACCCTCTGTGAGGTGTTTACCGCCTGTCAGGATCCTGCCAGCGGCTGCCAGGTCATTTACGAAGGTCATGTAATCGTTATAGGATTTCTTATTGATAACCGGACCCATATAAGTGTCGCGTTTGGTCGGGTCGCCAACATTTAAGGTGTTGGTAAGCTCCGTGACCCGCGACACAAACTGATCGTATACCGCTTCTTCAACATAAATGCGGGAGTTGGCGGAGCATTTCTGCCCCTGAAGCCCAAATGCCGAGCGCACGCAGCCTAATGCCGCGTCTTCTATGTTAGCGTTCTTTGAAATGATGGACGGGTTTTTTCCACCCATTTCAAGGATCACAGGACGCGGGTACTTGAATTCCGCGAATTTTCGATAAATCCCCATCCCAACTTCCATCGATCCTGTGAATGTTACACCGGCAACATCTGGGCTTTCGGTAAGCGCGTTGCCGACTGTGGATCCAGGTCCGGTCACGAGATTGACCACGCCGTCAGGGAAGCCAGCCTCGCGGAAAGCGTCTACCATCAACGTTGCCGACCAACTGACGTCTGAAGCGGGTTTCACAACAACCGTGTTGCCTGCGACCAGCGCATTGCCAACGGGACCGCCTGCGAGGGCAGCCGGGAAGTTGAAAGGCGCGATCACCAGCCAGACTCCGTAAGGCTTAAGGGCTGACTCATTGGTCGCGATATATCCCTCAAGGGGGTCATCGCTCATCCTCTTGAGATAGCCGTGGTTTTGCTCCATCATGTCGCAGGGCCAGCGCACAAGATCTGCCATTTCCGCGACGTCCCCCAGAGCCTCCATGCGATTTTTGCCGACCTCAAGGGCGGTTGCGGCAGCCATTTCGTAAATCCGTCGGTCAACAATATCCGCGAATTTCCGCACCAGATAAACTCGCTCTTCCCAGTTCATCTTCGACCAGGCTGGGAAGGCGGCCTTGGCAGCCGCGATTGCGTCTTCAGCGTCCTTGGCAGTGCCTTTTTGGAAGGTCGCCAAATGCCAGTTGGTGTTGATAGGTGAATAAGCCTGATGTTTTTCGGCAGCAAAGCGTTCTTCGCCGCCAATGATCATCGGATATTCACGTCCAGGGTTGGCTTTATGAACCTCGAGCGCCTTTTCAAAATTGTCGTGTAGTTCCTGGGGCGGGTTAAACATAGTTGCGTAGGTGAGTTTATATGTCATCTTGTACCTCCGGTGTCTGTCGGGGTCATTGTAACATGCGG
>LUZV01000065.1:0-2042 GCA_001603765.1 Anaerolineales bacterium Chloro_02
CTGGGTTAGACCAGGCGAGCTGCTGCTCACGACTGCCTACTCTCTTGCCAATGATGTTGAAGCATTCAACACGCTCCTGCCGCTGCTTTCAGAGCGCGGTGTGTGCGGAATGGGCATTAAGTTCAAGCGTTATATTGATGACCTTCCCGACAGCGTCATTCAGACTGCCAACCGCTTGGCGTTCCCGATTATCAAGATCCCACAAGGCGTTTCTTATGGCGACTTGATGAAGCGGATCTTTACGTATATCATCGGTGAACAGACCCGTCAGCTGGAACAGATCAACGACTTCAACAACCAGATTAAAGACATAATGCTGCGGCGCGGCGGCATGGAGGAGTTCGCGGCGCTTATCAGCCAGGTGGTTCAGTGCCCTGTGCTGATTTCCGATCAGGTTTACAAGAGCTTTGTGTTTTATTCAGATGATAAAAAATGGAAAGCCATTCTCGAAAGGGTCGTCCCGGCTACCATCAGCAACACAAACATTTATTCTGAACCCGGCATGACCGAAACCCGCTCCAGTTTTGATCTGATTGACGGTGAACGCGTCACCCGATACAGCATACCAATCTTTTTTGAGGAAAACCTATACGGATATATTTTTATCTGGGATATTAACGGCTGCATCAACACCAGCAATTTATTTGTGATCGAGTCGGCGACCTCGCTGATCGCGCTGCATATTGTCAACAAGTTGACAGCCACGCAGCGGGAGAACGTGCATCGGACGAACTTTTTGGAGCTTTTACTGAGCAATGAGCCGGAATCGCAAGCCAGAGCAATTTTGGACGCGGAATATTATGGCTTTAAACCAACCGCCCACCATCAATGCATTATTTTTCGGTTGGATTACCAGGACAAAGCCCATTCCATCCCTTCGCGCACGCGCCGCATCCAGGAGACCAGCCTGGTGCTCACCGGTATTTCGAGTTATGTTCAGCAGAAGGCAACTTCCCGCTATATCTGGGCGACTAAACCGAGCGGTCTTTACTTTTTGTTGGAGTTTGACCCCAATTTGAACCCCGAAACGCGCGCCGCCCAGACAAGAGCTTTTGTTTACATGCTGCTGGAGGTCGCCAGGGAGTTGAAGGTGGAGCAATACTGTTTTGTGGGCGTTGGGCAGGCGTACCCTGGCTATAATCAGCTCAACTCCAGCCTCCACGAAGCTCAGCAGGCTGTGCGCTTTTTACAGACCAGCCGGCAAAAGTCCAGGCAGCACTACGGCTTCTTTGAAGATATGGGAATCGCGCGCCTGTTTGGCAGCCCTGAAATCCGGGACGACCTGCTGAGGTACGCGGATGAGATCCTGGCGCCCATTATGAATTATGACGCGGAACACGACGGGAAGCTGTTGGAGACAGTGCAGGCTTATTTTGATCACGGCGGAAATCTGCGCAAAATTTCGGAAGTGCTCTACACACACTACAATACTGTCATTTACCGGATTAACCGCATCCGCGATATTCTGAAAATTGATTTAAAAGACCCTGAGACGGCATTTTCGATCCAATTTGCCCTCAAGATTTATGAGTTATTAGAATGATTTGGTGATGATGAGACTGCGAGCGCGAAAAATAGCGAATGATCTGGCTGAATTGCTTAAGAATCAGCCTGTTCTGATGGCGCGCGCGCATTCGGTCTTTCCGCGCGCGGTTAATTTGCTGTTTGGCGCGGATGAACTGATTACACTGACCAATCAAGATGAAATTACCCCGATGGGTCTGCTTGTGGACACCCAGGTGAGCTTTAGACAACTGTTGAAGGCTGGCGATGAAGTTCTTTTTGAAGGCGCTTCCGCATGCACTACAAGCGGAAACCTGCGGATCGAGCTCGGGGGTGCCGCGATCTGGCAAGCTCGTGTATGGCAGGGTGAGGCGTCGCAATCGCTTGAAAGGATAGGCAGGATCAGCCATCAACTGAAAGAATGGCTGGCGGAACAGCCGGCTTTGGGGCTGCTGCCGCTATTGCAGCGACTGACTGAGTGCCAGGCGCCCGACAGCCAGCGCATAGGCGATCACTTTTGCCGTTACATAGGTGATGAC
>LUZV01000065.1:2152-4158 GCA_001603765.1 Anaerolineales bacterium Chloro_02
GTCGTGAGGAAGGCGAAAACCAGCACGACCTTAATCAGTGCCAATATGCTCCGGCACGCCGCGGCTGGGAAAACCAGCCTGAGCCACCAGAGATTGATACGCGCTTGTCTTTTTTCAGGCGAAGACGACCTGACCTTTTTAGCCAGCCAGGTGATGCGGCATGGAGCCAGCTCGGGCGGGGATTTTCTGCTTGGGTTGGTTTGCGCCCTGGACTGGTACTATAACTGGAAACAAGAAATATTAAAAAAAGGAGAGAAAGCGCAGGTGGACCTCATGCAGCCTGACCTTGTGCTAACGATATGATCCTACAGACGAGTATAAAGAAAAATGCCTATTATGATTCAGTCACGCTCATGCTGCTTTCGCGTGAGCTGCAGGACCTGGCAGGGGTGGAAGACGTGCTGGTGGGGATGGGCACGGACCTCAATTTGAACCTGGCGCGAGATCTTGGTTTGGCAACGAGTGAGCTGAACGAGCTGACCGCCAATGATCTGTTTATCGCGGCGAAATTTGATGAGGCGGTGACCTCGATGCAGAAACTGGAGACCGCGTTCAATGAATACCTGAACAAAAGCGCCGATTCTGAAGCTGATGAAGATTATCATCCGGCGTCGCTGCGGGCTGCTGTTCAGGCGCTGCCCGGGGCGAATATGGTTGTCATTTCGGTGCCGGGACAGTATGCCGCGGTTGAGGTGGAGGACGCGCTGGAGGCTGGGCTCAATGTGATGCTCTTTTCAGACAACGTGCCGGTTGAAGCTGAGCTGCGTCTGAAGCAAAAAGCGGTTGAAAAAGGACTATTGATGATGGGTCCGGACTGCGGCACGGCGATCATTAATGGCGTGCCGCTGTGCTTTGCCAACGCTGTGAGGCGCGGCAAAATAGGCGTGGTTGGCGCGTCGGGAACCGGCACGCAGGAAGTGACAGTGCAGGTTCACCGGCTTGGAGAGGGACTCTCGCAGGTGATCGGCACCGGCGGGCGCGACCTGAAAGACCAAATAGGCGGGTTGATGATGATCCAGGGTTTTGAGTCGCTTATCGCCGACCCCGAAACAGAGGTGATTGTGCTCATCTCCAAACCGCCGTCCCCGACTGTGGCAGAGAAAATCTACCAAATTGCCAAACACAGCCCAAAACCGGTTGTCATAGACTTTATCGGCGGGGACCGTTCCGCGATTGAGGCAGTTGGGGCGGTGCCATGCATCAGCCTTGAAGATGCGGCGCGGAAAGCTGTCGGCAAGCTGCGAGGGCAACCTGTTGAGGACTTTACTGGATTCTCGCTGCCAGAAGGGCAGATCCGCGAAATGGTTGAGGCTGCCGCCGCAAAACTGAAACTCGACCAGAATGAGCTCCGCGCGCTCTATACCGGCGGAACGCTCGCGGATGAAGCTATGAAGCTCTTGGGCGAACGCTATGAAATCTATTCCAATATCCCGCTCACGCCTGAAATGGCGATTGAGAACCTGCCGGGCGGACGTGGGCACATCTGCCTTGACCTGGGCGAGGATCAATTTACGCGTGGCAGACCGCACCCGATGATTGACCCCCAAACCCGGACGGAATTTTTCAAATCGCACGTGGATGAACACACCGCGGTTATTCTGGTGGATGTGGTGCTTGGTTTTGGCTCGTATCCGGACCCGGCTGGGGCAGTTGCTGAATCTGTGCGCGAAGCCCGCGCCAGGCTGACCAGGCACGGCAAGGATGTGGTTGTGATCGCGTCTGTTTGCGGAACGGATCTTGACAGCCAGGATTTGATCAAATCCACCGAAGTGTTGAAGGCGGAAGGCGTTATTGTGATGCCGTCTAACACTCAGGCTGTGCGGTTTGCTGATCGTGTCATGCAGCAGATGAAGAAAGGAGCGTAAAATGTCGGTAAATGACCTTTTTAAGCAGGAACTCAAGGTGGTAAACCTGGGTCTGAAATCTTTCTATCATGATCTGAAATCCCAGGATGTCGCGGCAATCCAGATTAATTGGAAGCCTAAGGCTGGCGGAAACAAGAGAAT
>LUZV01000314.1 GCA_001603765.1 Anaerolineales bacterium Chloro_02
GGTTGATGGCATCTGATCATTTCTGTCCCTTTTCTCACAGTTCCACCGGAACTTCATTCAGCAGGCTGTCGAAAAGCTCGGTGAAATCCTCGACGGACAATTTTGCCCCGATTTCCACGGACACAACTTTTCCGTCCCGGTCCACAATCAGGGTGGTGGGGATGGCGTCGCCATGCATCTTGTCCAGCAGTTTATTCTCGTCACGGCCGATGGAGAAGGTGAGGCCGTTCTTCTTCGCAAAGTTTTGGAGATATCTTTCGGTATCGGTTCTTTCAATGCTCATGGCGATGACGTCCACCCGGTCCGCGTACTTTTCCCAGGCTTCCTGCAGGTAGGGGAATTCCATGCAGCAGGGTTCGCACCAGGTGGCCCAGAAGTTGATCACCACCAGGTCATGGGTTTTCAGGGACTCGGAAAGGGTGAAGGTGTTTCCGTCAATGGTCTTGACCGAGAAATCGGGAAAGGGCAGCCCGTACATGGCTTCCGGATCCGCGTGGGCGCCGGATACAGCCAGGGTGAATACCATGACCAGGATCAGGGCGATGGTTGTCAGCTTCTTCATGTTATGTGTCCTCCTCTGATTATCTTCTTTCCATGGATCGGCCGACCGCCAGCTGGAAACCGTACTGCTCATACAGGCCGTGGGCGTCCCGGGTGAACAGGAAGCCGTGCAGGCCGGCGTACTCCGGCCGGGAAACGATGTGGGAAACCAGGGCTTTGCCCAGGCCGCTGCCCCGGTATTCCGGATCAATGATCACGTCGCAGAGATAGTAGGCGGTGGCGTGGTCGCTGATGACCCGGGCGAAACCGATGAGCTGGTCCGTGGAGTCGGTATAAATGCCGAAACAGTCAGACTCCCGGATGGATTTTTCAATGGTCTCTTCGGGCCGCTTGTCCGCCCAGTAGGTCATCCGCAGAAGCCGGACGATATCCTCCAGCTTCATTTCTTCCTTGTTGTCAGTAATCCGGTAGTTCATGTCTCTGTTTCTCCTGAAAGCGTAATGCTTTTCTTTTTTCGATACGGCGAGGGGGAAGTCCTGCCGGGGAACGGCGGAAACGCTGTTACCCAGGCAAATGAACAGTGATGTGACAGAGGGACAGGCTTACTGTCACGTTCATAAAGAATGATGACAGAGTGTCTGTATCCGCAACCTCAATCATCGCTGCTCGCGTTTGGAGCACGCTCGCCGCTCGTTTCGGTTTGGATTCGCGCGCGCACCGCGGGCGGAATTCCCGCCTCGCGCACCGCGCACGAGAGGACTCCGGGTCACTTTCTGCTTCGCAGAATAGCCCACTGGGCTACCGTTTCCCTCGCTCCCCTGCTGTCACATCTTCGCAGCGCGTTGGATGAAGAGCAATAATTCTGAATTCTGAATTCTGAATTATTCCCGGACTTTGTTCCCCTTTTTCTGCTTGAAAATATCTGCTATAATCCGGGTAAGTTTTGATGGGAGAATACTTATGGCGACACCGAATCAGAGAATGTGGGCCCAGGCCCGGGACCGGCTGGCGGGGACGATTAAATCCCTCGGCTTTCCGGAAGAGTTCGCGGACCTGCTGGCAAAGCAGCTGGGCAGCCCCAAAGCCATCGACCGGATGACGGACTGGCTGTATCACGTCCGTCCCCGCAGCGTGG
>LUZV01000315.1 GCA_001603765.1 Anaerolineales bacterium Chloro_02
ACAGGGGTTACTCCTGCGGGAGGAATTCCTCTCAGACGGAAAAGAGGGCAATTTGGGGCTATATCAGGTCTGGCAAAAGCCCCCAGCCTAACCGAGCGCGACGTCTAACAACATCATGACCGCGAAGCCGATCATCACCGCAACGGTTGGCACGTCCGAATGATCTTCCGCGGCGCATTTAGCCTCTGGGATCAGCTCTTCAGCAACCACATAGATCATCGCGCCTGCCGCGAAAGAAAGCGCGTATGGCAGCAAGCCGCGCATCGACATCACCGCCCACGCGCCGATAACCGCCGCGATTGGCTCCACAATGCCCGAGAGCTGACCCAACATGAACGCTTTTCGGCGGCTGAGGTTTTCACCCCTCAGCGGCATAGATACCGCCATCCCTTCAGGGAAGTTTTGGATTCCAATGCCGAGAGCCAACGCGATCGCCGAGCTGAGCGTGGCGCCGTCAATCCCAGCTGCGGCGGCACCAAAACCGACACCAACCGCCAATCCTTCCGGAATGTTATGCAGAGTGATGGCAAAAACCAACAGAACACTCCGCTGCCAGGAACTCTTTACACCTTCAGGTTGATTTTCGCCCGGATGAAGATGGGGCAGAAGTTTATCCACCAGAAGCAAAAAGGCACCGCCAGCCAAAAAGCCAGCCACCGCCGGGAACCAGAGTGGCACGTCCATATTAGCCGATAATTCGATTGCCGGGGCAAGCAGAGAAAAGTAACTGGCGGCAATCATCACGCCTGCCGCGAAACCAAGCATGGCTTCCATCGTCCGGCGGTTAATATCTTTTCCAAGGAACACACCAGCCGCGCCGAGAGCTGTCATTGCGTAGGTAAAGGTAGTGCCGAGCAAAGCCTGAATTATGGGGTTAAGTTGAGCAAATTTTTCCATTTATTGACATCTCACTGATGATAAGATTAATTCGTGAGAATTGTATACTATGAACCAATTATTAGATAGCGTCATTCCCCCTACACCAGCTGAATTGCAGCAAAAACTTGCGGTTTGTCTGCAGCTCCGCCAGCATGACCCGGCGTTATCGAACACGAATGCCTATCGCCTGTTTAATGGCTTCTACGAGGGCTTTCCCAGCCTGACGGTTGATCTATTCGCGAACACAGTGCTCTTCACCGACCACAATCGCGATGCCAACCCTGACCGTGAATGGTATGACTCAATTGCCCGGTTCTACATGGAATTGCTGCCAAACGTCCGCGGTGTGGTGCTAAAGAGGCGTCACTCGCGCGATTCCAATCTGCGCAATGGGCAATTACTCTTGGGTGATGACATATCTACCTCCATCATCGAAAACGGCGTTAACTACGCGCTGGATTTGCAGCTCAATCAGGACAGCAGCTTCTATCCTGACACACGCAACCTGCGGCTATGGCTGACCGCTCACATGATAGGCGCGCGTGTTTTGAACTGTTTTGCCTACACAGGCGCTCTCGGTATCAGCGCGCTTGCCGGAGGAGCAAAGGAAGTCTTGCAAACCGATCTCAACCGCCAATTTCTGGCCGTTTCTGAGCGTTCAGCGGCAATTAATGGCTTCCCGGGTGAGATGAAACTTCTGGCTCAGGATTTTTACCCAACTGTCGCCCATCTCAAGAGCCAATCCCGCCTCTTTGACTGTGTCATCCTGGACGCGCCGCTTTTTTCTCAGACCCGGCGGGGAAAAGTGGACTTGATGCAAAACTGGAAAGGTTTGGTCAACAAAGTTCGCCCGCTGATCGGGCATGAGGGTTGGCTGGTCGCAATCAACAACGCGCTTTTCCTGAGCGGCATTGAGCTGATGGAGACAGTCCATCAACTG
>LUZV01000316.1 GCA_001603765.1 Anaerolineales bacterium Chloro_02
GTCGAGTTTAGTGTTGTAGACGGTGCCAAAGGCCCCCAGGCTCAGGACGTTCGCGTTCTCGAGTAGACCCAAAATTTAAAATTCAAAAACAGGCTGAGATTCTCAGCCTGTTTTTTCTTAACTAAAAACTCCTTATTAATCGCGTTTCAGTTCCCGCCGCGCGTCTTTACGGCTAACGCCCACGTTCTTTCCGCGGCTCAATTGTGTTTCTTCATAATCCGACCAATTTCCCAGATATAACCGCGGCTTTTCATCATGCCCTAGCGGCAGGATATGCGTGGCAATGCGGTCCAGGAACCAGCGATCATGGCTCACCACCACCGCGCATCCGGCAAATTCTTCCAGCGCCTGTTCCAAAGACCGAAGGGTATTCACGTCCAAATCATTGGTTGGTTCATCCAAAAGCAGCACGTTTGCTCCAACTGTCAGCGTTTTCGCCAGGAAAACCCGGTTTCTTTCGCCGCCCGAGAGTGTGTCCACCGTTTTCTGTTGGTCGCTGCCGGTGAAGTTGAACGAAGCACAGTATGCCCTGCCATTAACGGTCATATCCCCAAGCTGCAGGTTGTCCGCCCCGCCTGTTATAGCCTCAAACACGGTCGCTTGCGGATCCAAAGTTCGCGATTGGTCCGCGTACCCGAGTTTAACCGTTTCACCCAATCGAACACTGCCCTCATCCGGTTCCACAATTCCTGCGATCATCTTAATCAAGGTCGACTTACCAGCACCGTTCGGACCAATCACGCCTACAATAGACCCAGGCGGGATCGAAAGGTCCAGGTTATCAATCAGCTTCCGCTCGCCAAATCCTTTTGAAACCCCATTAAGCTCAACCACAATATCCCCCAATCGCGGTCCTGAGGGAATGTAAATTTCGAGGTCTTTGCGCAACTTTTCGTGCTCTTGCGAAAGCAGCTTCTCATACGCCGTCACGCGAGCCTGCCCCTTGGACTGACGCGCCTTCGGGGACATGCGAATCCAGTCTAACTCGTGTTGCAAGGTGCGCTGTCGCTTGCTTTCTGTCTTTTCTTCTACGCGCAAGCGTTCTTCTTTTTGTTCCAACCACGAGGAATAATTGCCTTTCCAGGGGATACCATAGCCGCGATCCAACTCCAAAATCCAGCCCGCGACGTTGTCGAGGAAATAACGGTCGTGCGTTACCGCGATCACCGTACCCTTATAATTTTGCAGGTGATGCTCCAGCCAGGCAACCGACTCGGCGTCAAGATGGTTGGTCGGCTCATCTAAAAGCAAAATATCCGGCTCGGTCAGCAGTAGTCTGGTCAGCGCCACCCGCCGGCGTTCACCACCAGAAAGCACCTTCACCGGTGTATCCGCTGGCGGGCAATTTAAGGCGCCCATCGCCAGCTTCAGGTTGCTGTCCAGGTTCCAGGCATCCACCCTTTCAAGGCTTTCCTGCAAGCGGGCTTGTTTCTCGATCAGTTTGTCAAAATCTGCCTCCGGATCCGAAAAACCTTCGTTCACCTTATCAAACTCCGCCAGCAAATCAATAATCGGCTGAACGCCTTCCTGGATCACCTCAATGACGGTCTTTGTATCGTCCAGCAGCGGCTCCTGCTCGAGCATTCCAACCGTATAGCCCTTTGACATGGCGATTTCGCCGACATAATCCTGATCGATTCCCGCCATAATCCTCAGCAAACTCGATTTGCCCGAGCCGTTCAGCCCTAAAACACCAATTTTCGCGCCGTAATAAAAGCCGAGTGAGATATCCCGCAGCACCTGTTTATTGGGAGGGTAAATCTTTCCTACCCGCATCATTGAATAGATGACTTGTGTGTCTGTCGCCATGTTCACCTTTTTTTCTTGAATTGTAACAAACAATTGGTGTTCATTCTTCCCTCTGAAAAGACCGGGATCGAACTTGTCATTTGGTCTCTTTTTTGTACGAGGTAAGAAATTCTAACAACTTTCATGGTTTTATAAATTAGATTTGTAACTATCCTAAAAATTGTTATAC
>LUZV01000066.1 GCA_001603765.1 Anaerolineales bacterium Chloro_02
ATCGTCCGCGCGAGACTGCTTTTTTTAGCAACGGCTGGCAGAGTTGGTCGCCGGCTGGCGCCTGGCAATTTGGTGAGAAACAAACGCGCAGCTGGCTAAAAGGGCTCTCGTATCCGATGCTTTATGACGTAGGGACGCCGATCACCCGGGCTAAGTCTGAATTTTCATCAGACATGTTCGGCGCGGTGATTGACCATGAGGCAAATGTGGGGCTTCTCTGCGGATTTCTCTCCCAAAAAGAACAATTTGGCGCGCTCGTTTCCACGCTGCACCCTGAACCAGACCTGCAAGTTTGGGCGAACGCGGACGCGATTGAGCTGCGCCCTGGCGCGAGCCTGAACAGCGACTGGCTGGCCTGGCATTTTTTTGACACCGCGGCGCCCCAACCCTTTGAGGTCTTTTTTGAGGCTGTCGCGCGCGAAAATGACGTCCGTCAACGCCTCGAAACTCCGCTTGGCTGGTGCAGCTGGTATTACTACTTTCAGAATATTACACCCGATGAAATTCGCAAAAACCTGCAGGCTCTCAGCCAGCTCAAATCAAAGCTGCCGATAAAATTCGTTCAGATCGATGACGGGTTTGAAAAAGACGTAGGCAGTTGGTTTGAGTTTGACCAAAATTTTCCGCAAGGCGTATCAGAACTTGCAGAAGAAATCCGCCGCGAAGGCTTCACCCCGGGCATCTGGCTGGCGCCTTTTATCCTTCAGCCAGGCTCCAAACTGAGCCGTAGCCACCCAAATTGGGTTCTGCGTGGGCACGCCGGTCGGCCAGTTAACAGCGGCTTTGTCTGGAACGGTCTGGGCAGAGCGCTGGATCTAACCCACCCCGACGCCCAGGGGTACGTCCGTGATGTTATCCAAACCGCCATAACCGATTGGGGCTTTCCCTACCTTAAACTGGATTTTCTCTACGCGGCTGCCCTGCCTGGTGAACATCACGACCCCACTAAAACCAGGGCGCAAATCCTGCGCCAGGCGCTGGAGCTCATCCGTGAAGAAGCCGGGCCAGACACGATCCTTCTGGGTTGTGGCTGTCCGATTGGGTCTGGGATTGGGATTTTCGACATGATGCGCATCAGCGCCGACGTCAGCCCCGAATGGGAGCCAAACGCGTTTGGGATTAGACGACCGCTTAAGGCGGAGCCCAATATGCCCTGCGCCCGCAACGCCATCCAAAACATCACCACGCGTGCGCCGATGGACCCTCACTGGTGGGTGAATGACCCAGACTGCCTGCTGGTGCGGGCAGATTCCAAGCTGACCCTGGCAGAAGTCCAATCTTTGGCAAGCGCCATCAGTCTAAGTGGTGGGGCAATTTTGCTCTCGGATGATATGAGCAAGCTGGATGAAGACCGATTGAGGTTGGCGCAGAGCTTGATGCCCGTGTTGCCGCCCGCGCCGCAAGTGCCGGATTTGTTTCAAAAAACGATGCCAGCAAAGCTGCGTCAGACTCTCCAGACCCCTGCAGGAACTCGCCATATCCTCGCGCTGTTCAATTGGGCGGACAAACCGCGCGACCTGACTCTCGAACCGCGAGCTTTTGGTCTGGAGGCAGGTCCCTGGCTGATGCGCGAGTTCTGGACTGGGGAATGGTCGGAAATCGACTCGGATTACGCCATCAAAAGCGTTCCAGCGCATGGTGTGCGGTTGGTGGCGCTTTGCCCAAGGCAGGATGTTTCTTACCTCGGCAGCGCGCTGCACCTGTCGCAAGGGATTGAGCTTCAGTCCTGGCATGTGGATGAAAGAATGTTGACCTTCGAGCTCGACCTGGGGCGCGAAGCCGAAGGAAACGTGTATCTATTTTGCCGCGCCACCCCCAAGAGCGTGACCGCGGACGGGAATGAGATTTATTGGATTCAGGAAGAAAAGAACCTCATCAACATCCCGCTAAAATTTACTGGAACCACAAAAGTTGAGGTTTTGTTCAGTTAGACTTCTTCCTTGGAGTAGCTGCCCGCAGAACAGATGAGGTTCTGCCTTCTCCCCCGGAGTAGGTGCCCGCAGGGCGGATGAGGTTCTGCCTTCTCCCCTGGAGAAGGTGCCCGCAGGGCGGATGGGGTTCTGCCTTCTCCCCTGGAGAAGGTGCCCGCAGGGCGGATGAGGTATTGCCCTCTCCTCTGGAAAAGGTACCCGCATGGCGGATGAGGTTCTAGATGGGTCTTCCCTCTCCCTCACCCCGGCTGCACCTGTTCCAAACCCACACCCCTCAGGTATTATGCATCTGACCCTAACGATTGCCCTATCGTACTAAGTTCTTCCACAACAACGCCACATTAAAAAAAACCAACCGCCCCTGTTCAGGACGGTTGGTGGTAAGGCGAACGCTGCTACTTGTTTTCAGAAGGTTCCACTGGCGAGGGTTCAGCAACCACAGCCGGAACCTCATTTTTCTTGCGCTTATCCTTGCGGGCGGCAGCGCGCTTGCGCAGAGCTTTTATGAGGAAGTAAATCCCCACCCCCAGCGGGATCAGGAATGGCAAGCAGGTAATTCCGAAGCGAATCAGGAAGTCTACCAAACCCTGGAAGTTGCGCACCAACTTTTCGATCGATTCCCGCACCACGCCCTCAGGCTTCCATCCGCCGATTTCAATCGGCTGCAGTGATGATTCCGCGACCAGCGTGACAGCTATTGATGAGAGCGCCGCTGATTCCTTGAGATACTTTAGGTGACCCTGAAGAACTTCTATTTGTTCGCGGATATTGGTCAGCTCGCGAAAGACCTCCATGGTATGTTCCAGATTGTCTGTGTTTTCCATCAGCTTCATCAACTGCGCCTCTGCTGCCTGCAAATTGCGCAGGCGCGACTCAGAATCGACGTAATCCGAGGTCACATCCTGCCCAGACTGGCTTTCGGAGATGACTCCTTCCGTGCCTGTCGCGCTCATCGCGCGAATTTCAGCAAGCGTAGAATCAAGTTTTTCGGCAGGTATACGGATGGTGATCGTAGCTTTGTCGTAAGAACGACCGCTCGAGTAATCTTTATCTTTCCAGGAATATGAATTGACAACATACCCGCCCAGCCGGCTTGCCATTTCTGAGATCGCTTTCATTGAGTCGTTTGGTTTTGCGACAGATATGGAGATGTCGGCGCTTTTTAACACCACTCGCTCAACCGATGCCTGTGCTCCGGTGCCAGCAGTCCCGGCGGAATGAGCCTCTTCCATCGCTGGGGCTTCAACCATGCCGTAGATCGGTTGAACCGATTCAGTCTGACTTGGCGCCCTCTTCGAGGCGGAGCTGCAGGATGATAATAACATCATCGCGATCAAAACAAAAACAAAAATCTTCTTCTTCATTTTGCCTCCAATAAATTGTTGCTTCTGTGAATTAGACGAAACAGGCGTAGAAATGTTCCAAATCAGGTCAGTTGCCCTGGCTCAGTCTCGATGCGTGTCTGGATGGGATGCCCAGCGCGAGGATGCGCGCCTGGACAGATTCCACATCATAAGCCGCGCGCCCAAAAAGCCAGGTATCGTCCTCATCGTCCCAGATAACGTAAGACGCCTTGGGGTTGCGGTCCCGCGGCTGACCAACTGAACCTGGGTTTAGGATAAAACGTTTATCGGATCGCCAGCGGTCGGCGTGCTGCGGCGTGAGA
>LUZV01000317.1 GCA_001603765.1 Anaerolineales bacterium Chloro_02
GGACGGGGCAGGTTGCGCGTGGATCAGGAAGCACACCGGATTTGTCCACGGCGTATTCCATGACAAATAATTCGCACGGGGATCTTCGATGGCTGCGATTATCGGAGAGCTTATTTCAGACCGAGAAACCTTCGGATATGTTCCGCGAGCCTGTCATCAATTTCACTATGTCTTGGGACCGGCTGTTTTTGGCCTGTTGCTGGATTGCGGTAGATGTCATGCCTGGCGCCGTGACGATGCAGAACACACCCAGCGGCGAGCAGTTCGCGAATAAGTTCGCTACGCTTCAAACGGCTATTTCCTTCGTCGAGTAACCCTCCGGAACATCCTCCATAGCCATGAGGTGGTAGGCGTCCCTGACATTCTCCTCAAGCTCCTCCAATGTTTCCCCCTGCGTCATTATCTCGGGATACTCAAGAAGCTTGCCGAGCCAGAATTTTTCACTTTTCCAGTATACTAAAGTGAGCCGTCTGTTCATTTAAATCGCTCCAATGTTTTCTTTACCTTATAGCACATGACAGGACCGGACGCTACCTGACTCCCGGATTTAAAATCTAATCTTCCTTCACAGGGTGTAGATCAGGAAGCACACCAGCTTACCCCGACCCGTATTCCGCGATTGAAACCACCGGGGACGGATCAGGCGGGGTGTGGATCAGGAAGCACACCGGATTTGTCCACGGCGTATTCTATGATTTGCGACTTTGTGGGAAGGGTCGGAGGGGGCGCTCATAATCCTGACGAACCCTCTTGCGCGCTTCGCGCACCCGGATAGGCGAGCTATCCGGGCCACCCGCGGATTTACCCCCCTCTGCCACCCCGTGGAGGAAGGGACAGGAGAGGTATTCCACGCCACTTCAGGTGGAGGGTGCTCTTCCTCTCGCAAAGATCGGCAATGCAAATCCTCTTACGCTTCGCGCCCGGATAGACGCGCTCTCCGGGCCACCCGCCCTTCTTGTCTCCAAACATGAACAACCCCTTAACTCAGCTATTTGCATGGATATGCCAGGAAAGATGAAGTAATTCAGTCCTTACTTTCCTGCCACCAGTCAGCCCTATGATTTTTCAAGATGTCCTTGGCTTCTTCGTGACCGAGTTTGGCTGCCGCATTCAGATTCTCATAAGTCCTAATAGTATTGCCAATGCTGCCATATGAAGCTGCCCGGTTAAAATAAGCCTCTGGAAATTTAGGATTGATTTCTATTGCTCTATTGTAATCTTCAATTGCTAGTCTCTGCTTCCCCAGAGCAGCGTAAGCCAATCCTCGGTAATTAAGCGTTTCTGCTGTATACGCGGCTCTCGGGGCATCATTCTCCTGGAGTAGTAAAGACCTGTCGTAATCGTTAATCGCTTCTTGATAATCTCCGAGGCCAGCACGAGCAAACCCACGGTTGGCGTAGAGTACTGAACGATCGGGTTGGAGCCGTATTGCGGAGTTATAGTCTTCAATTGCCAGCCTGTATTGCCCCAAGGCCGCATAAGCAAAGCCTCGGACGCAAAACTCTTGCGCATTTGGTTCGAGATCAATTGCTCTGTCATAATCTGCAATTGCTTCATGGTATCTTTCTAAGGCCGAATAAGCATTCCCACGATAATAATAAGCCGCTGCGAATCTTGGTATAAGCTTCAATGCCCTACCATAATTTGAAATCGCCTCATACGTATTACCAAGTTTGTGTTCCGCGGTACCACGCCCGAAATAAGCATAGCCGTATTCAGGATTGATTGCGATGGCTTTATCAAAATCCGCAATTGCCAACTTGTAGTT
>LUZV01000318.1 GCA_001603765.1 Anaerolineales bacterium Chloro_02
GCCTCAGCGACACCGACTCATCCCAGGGAATTTTAGGCATATTTGAGCTTCCTGAGCTTTCTCAACCGGCGCGTCCAGTTTTTGTGGTTATTCTGGATCAACTGCGCGACCCCGGAAACCTTGGCGCGATTTTACGCTCAGCCGAAGCCGCCGGCGTTCAGGCGGTCTGTCTGCCTCCCGGTACCACCGACGTTTGGGCGCCAAAGGTCGTGCGGGCGGGCATGGGCGCGCATTTCCGCATGCCGCTGCTGCAGTGGCCCTGGGAAGCCATCGCTGCTTATGTGGATGGGATGACAGTTTTCCATGCGGATATGCGCGGGCAGGAAAGCCTCTGGCAGGCTGACCTGCGCGGGCGCACCGCGCTGTTAATCGGCGGCGAAGCGGAAGGCATCAGCCCCGAAGGTCGCGCGCTGGCAACCCGCAGTGTGCGTATCCCGATGGTTGGAGAGACTGAATCACTCAACGCGGCTGTGTCCGCCAGTGTGCTGATGTTTGAGGTTCTGCGCCAGCGCAGTCAGAAGGTCTAAGTATGAAAATCCGCTCGATCACCGTCTTTTGTGAACCCGGTTATCCGATCAATCGCTTGCTTTTGCAGCAAGTGGGCATCTTCGCCACTCACGCCAAAAAGCTGTTTGAGGCGCAAGGCTTTGAGGTGCAGTCGCTGCGGCTGGCAACCCCACCGTTTGGTCAATTTATCGCGCCGATAGACCTGCCCGACGCCGCACAAAGTTACGCCATCGAGGCTCACGCGGACGGCTTTGAATATATCTCGCTTGGTCCTGCCGGGTCTGATCTGCTGGAATGGAAGGCAGTCCCTGCCGCTTTAAGCCGGAGCAATCGGATATTTCTTTCCGGCGCGCTGACCACTCCCAAAGGCGAGCTCGACATGGCAAACGCCGCACGCTGCGCGGAAATGATCTCTGAGTTATCACGCCTGGAACCAAACGGTTTCGCCAATTTGCGGTTTTGCGCTCTGGCAAACGTACCCGCCGGAACGCCCTTTTTCCCGGCAGCCTACGCACGGCGCGAGCGACCAAGCTTCGCC
Source organism: Anaerolineales bacterium Chloro_02 (assembly GCA_001603765.1). Lineage (GTDB taxonomy): Bacteria > Chloroflexota > Anaerolineae > Anaerolineales > Anaerolineaceae > Mesolinea. The sequence goes on from LUZV01000318.1 coordinate 1,046, forward strand.
CTTGCCCTCCAATCCGCAGACCTGGCGGAAGTGTGTTTCAGCCAGGCTGTCAGTTTAGAAGATGCCAGGCAGCGCCTGTTCTCCGCGATCAACTCCAACGCCTCAAGGCTTGAAGCTGTTGGCGACAAACTGGAGAAAATGTACGGCTATCACTTTGAGGGGCTGGATTTTACCCTCGCTCCGC
>LUZV01000067.1 GCA_001603765.1 Anaerolineales bacterium Chloro_02
CGCTTATACAGGTTGAAGCCCAAAAACTGACCGGAAGCAGTGACGCTTATTTGGGGATCGTCTGCCGCTATCAGGATAATCTAAACTACTATCGTTTTGTCATTACCCCTGATGGGTATGCGGGGATTATTAAGGTTTTGGATGGCGTTAACAGCACCCTTCCAGGTGGCAGCCTGATCTATACTCAGGCTGTTGTGCCCAATGACGGAACAAACCTGATCGAGGCATCTTGTGTGGGTAAGCAACTTCGCCTGAGCATTAATGGCAAGCTCGTAGTTTCAGCGGAAGATGATCAGTTCCTGCAGGGGGATGTTGGAATTTTTGGGGAAACAGGCCAAGGCGGAGCAGGCTCCTTCATCTTCAATCACTTTGTTGTTGTTAAACCCTAAATGAAAGTCTTTCTCAACATGGTAGGGTGCCGCCTGAACCAGGCGGAAATCGATCAACTGGCACTCTCGCTGACAGAGGCTGGGGTGGAGGTGGTATCGGACCCGAAAGAAGCGGATGAGATTGTCATTAATACCTGCTGTGTGACGGCTAAGGCATCCGCTGATTCACGGAAAATGCTGCGACATCATAAAAAGGCCTACGCGAATGCCAGAGTCATCGGTACCGGATGTTGGGTGAGCATCAGCAATCACGAACAAACCGAGAATGAAACGATGTTGGATCTAGCTTATGGTAACTGTGAGAAGGAGAAAATCCTTACGGATTTACTTGAAAAAGCGTCGGCCGAACGGCTGTATCCTGCTGGCTACCGCCCGGATCTGGGATCTCGAAAGCGAACCCGCGGATTTGTGAAGGTGCAGGATGGATGTGATAACCGCTGCGCCTATTGCCTTACTCAGGTCGCCAGGGGAAGATCCATCAGCNNNAGCCATGGGACATTACGCCAGAGCTGATCTCCCTTTTCGAAAATTCACGCATGTGTCCTCACCTGCATATACCCTTACAGTCTGGATCAGATGAAATCCTCAGGAGAATGAAGCGCCCGATGGACACCGATCGATTTCGGCAGATCCTGGCTATGATTAGACGGTGTAAAAGCGAATTCGCGATAACGACAGATGTTATTTGCGGCTTTCCTGGGGAAACAGATGATCGATTCCGAGAGTCGCTGGAGTTCATTAAGGAGTGCCAGTTTAGCGGTGGGCACGTGTTCCCATTTTCTGGGTTGGAAGGGACTTCAGCGTTTGCTCTGCCTGAGCAAGTTCATAATTCGCTGCGAAAAGAAAGAACCGCACTTGTTGCGCACGTTTTTGCGGACGCTGAAAAGGCTTACGGCATCAAACGCCTTGGACAACGCGCCAGTGTTTTGTTTGAGAGGTCCGTGCAGAAAATGGGGAAGCAGGTTTGGCAGGGTTGGAGCGAAGATTATCTAAAAGTTTTAATGCGGTCATCCGAGGACCTTCATAATCAAATCCTTGAAGTGAAACTGGAAGGAGTCAATTCGCTCGGCGAAATTTTGGCGATTCCCGGCGATCGTGATGACATTATCGCTGACTAGTCACAAGAAACCATTCGTTACCTTGACGCGTTGATTGATTGAGGTAAAATTAGAAGGTTATTTTAGTGACTAAAACCCAACTATAACGTCCTTGATTGCCTGTGAATCTGGCGGTCAGGGATTTCTGAAAGGAATTGAGATGTCTACAAAAAGAACTTATCAACCCAAGATTCGGCGCCGTGTGCGTGTACACGGTTTTCGGGCACGCATGGCAACAAGCGACGGACAGGAAGTGCTGAAGCGACGCCGAGCGCGCGGACGCCACAAGCTTGCTACCAAAGCCAACAACCACGTCAAACGCGTTCGCTGGTAAACCATATTTGGATGGAGGTCAGGTCGGCAGCCGGGATACCGATTACTCGCCTCAAAGATCCTCGGATCATCCGACGGGTCAAGGAAGAGGGAGAATCGACCGCGAATTCGATGGCGGTGCTGGTGACCATGCAAAACGATCTTCAGGAAATCAGGTGCGCGGTGATTGCCAGCCGGTCAGTTGGCGGCGCGGTTCAAAGAAACCGATGTAAACGCCGATTGCGGGCGAGAGTGACCGAAAGCCTGAAACAATTTGAGACAGGCATGGATTGTGTGTTAATCGCCAGGAAGAATCTTCTTTTCGCCGAACCGCGGGATGTTGATGCCGCGGTTCAGGATTTGTTTAATCGAAATCTGCTGCAATTGAGAAAAAATGACTGAGAATGACTCACGAAACGAATCTGAATGCCGGACATGCGACCCGGAACTTTCAGATTTGCCGAAAACCCCTGGCAATTGGCCTCGTTTAGTGGTCTTGTTAATCATTAAAGGCTATCAAAAGACACTTTCTAAGGCACTGCCTGCAAATACTTGCCGGTTTTATCCGACTTGTTCGCATTATACCTATCAGGCTGTTTATAAGTATGGCGCTCTGAAAGGTGGATGGATGGGTGTGAAACGCATCGCGCGCTGCAATCCATTCAATCAAGGCGGTTTTGATCCGATACCATAGGAGATTTATGAATAAAAAATTACTCCGTACACTGCTTTTTGTTCTGCTAGCGGGGTCGCTGCTGGCAGGGTGTGCTATGGGTCCTCGCGCAGAGAGTAC
>LUZV01000068.1 GCA_001603765.1 Anaerolineales bacterium Chloro_02
GCGCAAAGGCGCTGCCAGGTTTGTTGGCTCACATGCTTTTGAAGATATTTGTACTGCTTACCGAGCGAGAAGGTAAACCCCTCATCCAGACCCACCTGCCAGCTCAGCATAGTCATCAGTTGCGCTCGCATCAGCTCCAGGTGGGCGTTGGCGTAAGGCAGCTCGCCGCGTGCCAGGCCCTTGGCAACATAGGTGGTCAGCCACCAAAATTCATTGCAGCAATCATCAAACATGCCTGGAGTCGGGCGTTTGATCCAGTAGTCTTTATCGCTGCTTTCCGGCAAAGCTGGCACACGTCCATCTTTATCCAGTAAAACCTTCAGGATGCTGTCTTCCGTCAGATAATGTTCTAACTCCCCCAGCGGAAGCAAGGTCAGGTCAATCCTATTCCCATCCTCGAAAAGCATCAAATACGCAAAGCTGTTTCCCGATTTCGAAGGAAACAACTCCATCGCGTCGGGTTTTTGCATGATGACGCGTTTGCCAAACCAATCCAACCAGGCATCATCCGCCTTATAGCTTTCCAAGTCGGTTACCAGGAAAACAATGTCGTAGTCCTGGAAGGTATCTTTGGGCGCGTTGGGATTGGCGCGCGAGCCATTCATCGCAACCAACCGGACGCGGTCGTCCGCGCGGGCAAAACCAATAATCAGGTTCATCATTTCTTGTTCTGTGCGCATATTGCCTCGCTGAATGGGCGCCAATTCGGAAAAGTGAACTGGCTCAGGCGACCAGTTCGAGCAAGTTGCCTTCCGGGTCCGCAAGCACGCTTTCGTAATACCCATCGCCAGTGAGGCGAGGACCGCTTAGCAGTGGGCAGCCAAATTCATGGAGCTGAACGGTGAGTTTGTCCACTTCTTCTTTAGAGCCAAGTTTAAAAGCGAGATGGACATACCCGAGTGGATATTCGCCAGTAGCTCTGGGGCTCATCCCGGGGCGCTGCATGATCTCGAGGCGCGCTCCGTCCTCAAAACTGAGAAAGTAGGTCTGCAATCCGGTGCGCGGATTGTGATATTTTTGGTTGGAAGCTGCGCCGAAAAAGCGAACGTAAAACGTTTTCATCGCTTCCAGATCTTCCACATATAACGCGATATGTTCAAGTTTCATGGTCACTTAGCTTTCAGCCGCACATAGCGCAGCAAGTCTTGGGTGTAAGTTCGGCTGCTCAGATCGATGGAGGTCAATTTGGTTGGCGCTTGCGAACCGCGCTTACGGGAGTCCATGCGCGAGAAGAAAAACATCAACAGGCGATCCAACAATCCCATTTTCTCGTAATTAATCCCGGAAAGGAGATAGAAAAAATGGGCTGGTTTCACTTCACCTTCGCGAAAATTTGTTTTCAGGATCATTTCTTCGTAGCCCTCTTTGGGAGGGGTCGCGCCGGTGGCGAAGACCACCCAAATTTTGTCAGGCGATTTCTCCATCCAGTTTTTGATCCTGCGCGCGCCGGCGAGCATGCCGGCATAGATGCCAGCGCCGTAGACAATCAGTCCATAATCCTTAAGATCAACCGGCTCCACATCCCTGGCGGAATGGCAATCACAGCCGAGATCCTCAGCGATCCATTCTGCGTACCGCTGAGAAAAGCCGGTTTTTGACTGATAAAGCACAAGCACTTTCTTCACGCGTCACCTTGTCTGTTGAGTTTTTAATAAACTTTCTGAAAGGTGACCTGGATAACGGGGCGTTTCTTGCCGAGTAGTGCCAGAGGCAGGAAGATGAGTCCAAGGCAGCCAGTCTTTAGGAGCGACCAACCTTGGTCGATGGTTTGAACAGAGACAACGCGGTAACCGAAGCGTTCATGCCTGGAAATTCCGTTATTTGCAGCTCTTTGGTTTGGGTAGTATTCAATCTTTGTTCTTTGCATTTTAACCTCTGGGTAAATCCTACCATTATTTTGCCAATGCCAGAAAAACAATTAGCCAGGGGATCCACTTTCAAGGTCTGATAAAAAAAGGCTAGGGTCAAATGTTCGTCATCGCGAGCGCAGCGCGGCGATCTACCGCTCCCTGACCTTGCATGGTCTCCTGATTTCTCAATATCCCTATGGGACCATGCAAGGTATTCAAGACCATTCGCGTGGTCAGCCCACACGCGCCTGCGGTGCCGGGGTGCTTAGCAGGACCGGCGAGATCGGGGTTTTCCCGATGGTCGTAGAGGCGAAGCAACCCTTCATTAACGTATTGGGGAAGGCAGAGCATTTTTGTTTGGTTGCTTCGCCCCTACTGTATGCATAATGTTGATCTTGCTTGGTCCCCTAACCATGCAAGGAGATTGACCGTGAGGTCTCCAGGTTAGTTATCGACCAGTGGTCAAGACTATTCGCTCGGTCCCACAGGGATAATGCGTAATCAGGAGACCGGCGAGATCGGGGTCTTCCCGATGGTCGTAGGGGCGAAGCCACCCTTCATTAACGTATTGGGGAAGGCAGAGCATTTTTGTTTGGTTGCTTCGCCCCTGCCATATACATAATGTTGATCTTGAGGCTGACCAAAAAGGTATTGGGGTCTGCCTCCTAAGGTCTGTCCGTCGTCATCGCGAGCGCTGCGCGGCGATCTACCGCTCGGTTTAACCCATAACACCTCATCCGCCCTGCGGGCACCTTCTCCCAGGAGAAGGCTAAGGTCCGTCCCTCGTCACAGCGAGCGCAGCGTGACGATCTACCGCTCGGTTTAACTCACCACCCCTCATCCGCCCTGCGGGCACCTTCTCCGTGGAGAAGGCTAAGGTCCGTCCCTCGCCATCACGAGCGCAGCGTGACGATCTACCGTTAGAAAATGCCACTATCCCTCATCCGCCCTGCGGGCACCTTCTCCGTGGAGAAGGCTAAGGTCCGCCCCTCGTCATAGCGGGCGCTGCGCGGCGATCTACCGCTCGGTTTAACCCACCACACCTCATCCGCCCTGAGGGTACCTTCTCCCAGAAGAAAGCAAAAAAGAAAAAATGACCCTGCTCGGAGTTTGCAGCCTGCTGGCTTGCCAGCGCCGAACCGAGAACCTAACTGGATGTTTAAATAAAAAATGATCCTGCTCGGAGTGCGCAGCCTGCTGGCTTGCCAGCGCCGAACCGAGAACCTAACTGGAAAATTAAAATAAAAAAATGATCCTGCTCGGACTCGAACCGAGAACCTAACGCTTAAGAGGCGCTTGCTCTGCCAATTGAGCTACAGGACCATTTGTGCATGTAATTATAGCACACGTATTTATGAAAAAAAGGTCTCTGGCTTGCCAGAGACTTTCTCTTCAACTCCCCGGAGAGGACTCGAACCTCTAACCTAGCGGTTAACAGCCGCCCGCTCTGCCGATTGAGCTACCAGGGAAAGCAGAAACATATTATATGGAGATTCGGCTGGAGTGTCAAGCGTTTTTGTGCGCAGGCTAGGGCGCAGCC
>LUZV01000069.1 GCA_001603765.1 Anaerolineales bacterium Chloro_02
GTCGCCGTAGCCAAAGTAAAGGTGAGCCAACAGCACGCTGGAACCATCCGGAGACTGCCAGTTGAACAGCGTGGGTGTGCCGGCGGGTACGCCTCGCCAGAGACAGGCTGTGTCCATGTGGAAGCCATTAAAAATCTGAGGCAGCTGAGAAAGGTGCCCAAAGGGGTCCGGGATATAACCGACCATCATGCGCTGTCCGAAGAGCTGACAGATGTCCTTGCCGATCAACAGATTGCGCACGAGCGATTCAGGCGAAACCAGGAATTCGTCGGGGAGGATGTACCAGGGGCCGATCAAAATGCGCTGATCCTGGATGTAGCGCTGCAGACGCGGTAAGTTTGCCATGCGAACCTGAAGATAATCTTCGAGGACGATCGTTTGCATAAGCTCTCCTCAGGCTCGGGTTTTGGTTAATTATGCCATAAAGGGGGAAATCAGGCTGCCTCAGTATTGGGCAAGCGCCCATTCGGCAGCATCGCGCACCACGAGGTCTGGCTCGCTGGCGGTGCAGGTTTGCAGAGCGGATTTCGCGGAAGCGAGCCTGGCGTTGCCCAGGGCAATTGCCGCGTTGCGCCTAAAGCCTTGATATTTTGCCCGCAGCACGGGGGTGTTCTGAAAGCGAGCTCTGAATTCTTCTTCTCTAAGCAAAAACGCCTCGAGCAAATCCGGATGAGGGTCGAGGACAGCCGCGCCAGCAAACAAAGGGGAGCCGGCTGAGCGGCGCTGGTTGGAAGGGCAAATCGTCTGGCAGGTATCGCAGCCGAAAAGGCGGGTGCCGATCAGGGGGCGAAATTCGAGCGGTATCAGTCCGCGGTGTTCGATGGTGAGGTAAGACAGACAGCGGCGCGCGTCGATCGTACGGTTGGGCAGAATGGCTTTGGTCGGGCAAGCCATCAGACAGCGTCGGCAGTCGGCGCAGTCGGAATTGGTAGTGGGTTTACCGGGATTGAGCGGCAGGTCGGTCAGGATTTCGCAGAGGAAAAGCCAGGATCCAACCTCTCTGGCAGTCAGGCAGGAATTCCGGGCGATCCATCCAAGCCCGGCTTGCTGCGCGTAGTCTTTTTCGAGAATTGGGGCGGTGTCTGCACAGACCAGGTGTTTGATCGGCTGGTCGGTGAGCTGAGCGATCCTTTCAGCGAGGAGCTCAGCCGCGTCTTTCAGCACCTGGTGATAGTCGGGCAAGAGGGCATAGGCGGCAATCTTCCCCTGGTGGGGTTCCGGATCCAGGTCTGGGTCTAGTGCGGGATAAGCCGCGGCGAGGCTGATCACAGTGCGGCAGCCGGGAAGGAGCAGCGCGGGATCAAAACGGGCTTCGATGGCGTTTGGGCGAGCCATGAAGTTCATTCCAGCCTGATTTCCAGCCTCAATCCAGCTCAGATAAGCCTCATAATGGGGCGGCGTATCGGCCCGGCTGAAGCCACAAAGCACAAAGCCGAGCTTTGAGGCTTCGGCTTTGATTAATTCTTCGATTGGCATGCTGCCTGCTTTAAATGATGTTGTACTCAAACCAAAATACAGCGAAGCCAACATCGTTTGGATTGACAATCATCCAGTTGCTTCTAACCGTACCGGTTGAATCTGGCGCGGTGAATTCAATGGTGAGTTGGACGCTCATATTGGGCGGAACCTCGTAGGGCATCTTAATCTTGCCCGTGGCGCCCATGGACGCGCCGTCGGTATGGACGATGTAATAATTTGTTGTCCAGGTGGTCGTGCCGGTGTTCATCAGAGTGACGACCACTTTGAATTTACCGCCAGCCGTGATATTCGCGCCATCTGCGGGGTCGCTGCGCGTCCAGACGCCGGCATCGGTACCAGATTGGGCGGGTGGTTTTGTGGCGGTGGCAGCTCCGGGAAGTATGCTGGTTGGCAGCCCTACCGCAGCAGTGGGGACAAAAATCGTGGCGGTGGGCGGCGCTTGGGTGGCAGTTGGGGCGTGAGTTGGCGTAGGCGTGTCGCTGGGGCGCGCGATTTCGGTGCGGGTTAACTGCACAGATATCGTTTCAACAATAGCGGTTTTCATTTGATCCGGGCTGGGGGTGCTCACGCGCGGACCGCAGGCGCTTAGCGCCAGAACAGCCACGCTAAGACCCAGCCAAAGTTTCGTTAGTTTAAGTTTGGTCATTATTCCTCCAGGTCTGCATCAGACAGGGATAAGTTAATAATTAATTGTCAAGGTGAATGCCGGTTTTGTCAAGTTTAATGAATCACTTACGGAGAAATCACCGGCGCAAGCAGGTGAACCCAATCCCCGGTAGGTGATCCATTGGCTTCCAGTTCCAGAATCAGCCGCACGCTTTTACCAGCCAGGGAGGATAAATCTTGTTTGAGGTTCATCAACTTGCCGTCATAGGTTTTTTGCCAGCGCGCCAGTTCCACAAGCGGCTGATTGCCTTCCTGGTAGCTAAGGCGCAGCACAACGTCGCAAGACTTCTGACCGGGGGCGCAGCCAAATACCGCGCTGAAGGCGGCATGATCCGGGATTAACATCACCGGAGAAGTGCCCCTGAGCGTTCCATTTTGCGTTTGCCGCACGCCCAGCCAAAGGGCAGGCTCGTTATCTATGCTGCCGTTTTCGAGGGTTGGCGCGAAATCCGAATAGACAAAACCGCGGGTATCGGTGGGCAGACCCGGGCACGGCAAGTCGGCTTCGCCGCTTGTCCAGCGAAAACTGCATACCATCGCGACGATGTCGATCTTTCCGGTCATAACTTGCACTTCAACCCAAAAGGTTTGAGCAGGATTCTTGAAACTAAAAATCACGCCCTGGGCGTTGCGCAGCTTAAAATCCGCCCGATAGCTGCCGCCTGATAGCGGTGTGGTAAAGGGGATTGTGATGGTCACACTCCCGCCCGGGGGAACCGCCTCCTTGGTCAGAGGCAGAACCTCAGGGGCGTTCATGCGGTCGCCGCTTGAAAACACCACAGCGTAATCCGAATTCCAGGCACAAGTGCCGGCGTTGCGCAGAGTCCAGGTTTTATTAAAGGTCGTCCCGGGTGGGAACTGGCTGCCGTCTGGAACGGTTTCATCGACAAAAGCAGCCATGTCACAGCTGCCGGATGAGGTTGTTGTGGGCTGGAGCGCGGCAGTTGGTATGGCGGGTTCTGTTGGCAGGCTCAAGGTAGGCGCCGCGGTTGGTTCCGAGGTGGGCGGCGCAGGCGACGGCACGAAATAGATCGCGGTTTGCGTGCGAGCAGCCTGATCGGTTGCCACAATGTCGGTTGAAAGCGCTTCAACCGTGCGGGCGCTTTCCATCGCGTCTGGTGGGACGGCGCTGCCAGTTTGAGGTTGACACGCGCTCAGGAAGACAGCTAACAATAAGGTTAAAAGGAAGAGCAATGATGGTTTCATGAAATCCTCAACAGGCGGCGCTGAGGAAAGTATAACGCATTGCCAACAAAAAACAGCAGGCCGCAAAACCTGCTGTTTTAAGATCACGAGGAATTATGACCGGCGATGCCCGATCAGGACCGTGCGGAAGAACAACCCGAGATTGAACTTCTGCCCGCTGAGCAAATATTGAGAGCTGAAGAGGTTGGCGACCCCGCGCACGATTAATACCACAGCGGCAATCAGCAGAGCCGCGCTGACAACCAGCTGCCACACCGGCACTGGGCCGACCGCAAGACGGGTGAGCATTACAACCGGCGATGTAAAGGGGAATAGCGTCATGAAAGTGGTGAAAGCTGAATAGGGGTTTTCGATCAGCTGCGCGATCGACATCACCGAAAAAATCAGCGGCAAACTTAACACAAAGGTAGACTGATTTCCTTCACGCAGGTTTGGCGTCATCGCGCCCATTCCAGCCATCAGACTGCCGTAGAGCAGAAAGCCGGCAATAAAATAGGGCGCGCTGGCGGCGAGCACACCGGTTGGGATGTGGACATTTTGAAGAAACGGAAGTACGTCTTTCGCCTGCCTGGTGAAGACCGCAAGCGTGCCAGCCCAGACAAGCATTTGCAGCAGACTAAGCGAGCCAAGCGCCAGGATCTTGCCGACAAATAAGTCCAGAGGTTTGGCTGAAGAGAGCAAAATTTCGATCGTTTTGTTTTCCTTGTCTTTTGTGACGGCGCTGAGCATCAGGCTTGAACTGATGAGGATGAACATGTAGAAAAACATGGTCACGGCGTAGGGGACCCAATAGGTTGCCGCGTTGGATTGATCGCGCGTGTCGGCGGTTTTGGGGTTAAGGTATTCAAAAGAGAAAGTTGTTGGGTTCATGAACCGCGTAAAACGTTCAGGATTCCCACCGAGAAGGTTGTAATTGATCAAGTCTTTCAGAGCGTCCTGCTGAACTAGCTCGGTAATCATGTTAATCTGAGGCTTGACGAAGCGCATATTACCGCTTTCGAGGTAGTCAGCATTGATCACATAATAACCTTGCAGCTCGCCGGCGGCGGTCTTTTCGCTCGCGGCGGCTTCCGAATCCAGAGGGAGAAGCCTGCCTCCCGTGAGCCAGTCGGGATAGTCTCTAATGAGGCTGCTGTGATCTACCACGCCGATGGGCAGCGGGTTGGCAACTTCCTGAATGACCAATTGCTGCACGGTTTGGCTTTCGTCCTGATTAATGAGCTTTAAGACTCCGATGAGCAGCGCGGGGATGAGAGGCACGAGTATCAGGCTGAGGATAAATGAGCGGCGCTTGAGCACCGTCAGGAATTCAAACCGGAAAACCTTGAGAATGTTACGCATGGTTTGTCTCCTTATGGAAAAGCTCTTTGAGCGAGAGACGTTTGTTGTATCGCAACATGCCGCGCCTGAAGGCAGCCCCTGCCAGGAGAAACATCAGCAGCGTTAACGTGATGACAACCACAAAAACCAGGACAATTTCGAGCGGGGCAACCGTGCTGAACGCCATCCGTAAAGACAGCGCCAAGGGGGCGCTCAGGGGAATAAAGCTCAACACCCTGGCGAGGGCTCCGTTTGGGTGTGTCATGAAAATGTTAATGAAATAAAACGGCAGCATCATCGGCAGGACCATCAATCCAATGATGGATTGAGACTCCTGAGAACTGGTCAGCGCAGAGCCGAGCGTTGCCATCAACGCTGCCGTAAAAATGAACGATAGAACCATCAGGGCGACGCTGATGAACAGATAAACGCCAGAAAGACTAATATCAGCCAAAAAGCCGAGCTTGTTACGGAAGACAACCCCGGCGATGAACAGGAGCACAATCCACACAACGATTTGCGTAAGACCTACGCTGAGGTTGCCGAGGATTTTGCCTGCCATGATCTCCCGCCCGGGCACGGAGGTGAGCATGATCTCGATCGTGCGGTTTTCTTTTTCTTCCACCAGGGCTTGGAGCAGATATCCACCGCTGGACATTACGACGATGAAATTTAACACCCCGATCACCAATGGCACGATTATCCTGTGCCAACCAGTGCCATCAGAAGTCTGGCTGCCATCCAGCGACTGCAAACTGATATGGCTGCCTTCAGTTATTCGCCTGAGCACTGAGGGGCTGATGTTTTCGGCTGTCATCAGGTTCTTGCTGATGAAGCTGGTGATGACGTTCTGAATGTCGCCGCCGGGCTGTTTGTTGGTCCAGTATGTTACCTGATAACTGGAAAGATAGTCCTCAGGCAAAACCGCGAAACCTTGGATTTTACCCGCGGAAGCAGCCTGGCGCGCGGATTCTTCAGTGGGATAGAGGAAAAGATGGATCTGGGGATTAAACAAGGTAGATTTTATCGAGTTGTCCGGCTCGAGTTGGATCAGGCTGCCCTGATCTACGAGCCCCACCGGACGTGTGTCCAAAGAGGCAAACGAAAGCAAGGCGGAAACAAGAATAACCAGCAGCATGCCTAACGGCACGCTTACCAATAAAATCCAGAAACGTTTGTTGCTGACATGATGCAGATATTCATATCTTGCAACGATTAAGGTCTTATTCATGGCTGCCATTGCCCTTTTTCACCACCTGGATGAAGATTTCATCCAGCGTTGGCACAGCGACCTCAAAAGAATTCAAGATGACCCCTCTGGCGACAAGCTCATTGAGCAATTGATGAGCCGAATTGCCATCCAGCGGGGTGAGACGATAGGCGTCGTTGAGTTTTTCGATGCGCGCGACGCCTTCGAGAGTCTCAGGCAAGGGTTCTGGTGAGCTGACGATCACCTGATTGGTGCGGAACTGATCCCTTATCTCATAAAGCGCGCCATGCAGCAGGACTTCACCCTTATCGATGAGCACCATGCGGTCGCAGAGTTGTTCCACTTGGTTCATCTGGTGGGTGCTCATCACGATCGTTTTCCCTTGAGCGCGCTGTTCGATGAGCAGATCTTTTACAAGCTGAGTGTTGACCGGGTCGAGCGCGGAGAAAGGCTCGTCGATGATGATAATTTCCGGGTCATGGATCAGGGCAGCGATGAGCTGCCCTTTTTGCTGCATACCTTTGCTGAGCTCTTTGGTTTTTTTCCTGGCGTGCTCTTTCAGGTCGAATTTTTCCAGATATAGCGGCAGCCGCTCGCTGATCTGAGCGTCGGTAAGCCCTTTCAGGCTGGCGAGGTAGGTCAGGCAGCGGTCGAGTGGCACATCCTGATAGAGCC
>LUZV01000070.1 GCA_001603765.1 Anaerolineales bacterium Chloro_02
CACGACCCTTTCGACAATTTCGCCAAAAGGCATCGCGGGGTTAGCCTGTCCTTCATAAGATCCGATGATGATCAGGTCATAATCACGGTCTTGAGTCTCCGCCACAATCGCGTTGGCTGGATCTTCACCGCGAACGATCTGTAGATTCGCATTACCCGGAATATTCCCGAGCTGAGTCATCACAACTTCCTGCAGGAAAGCCATCTCGTCTTCGTAAAGTTCCTCGTCCAGGTCTTTATCCACAACTCTTACAAAGTCGATGGTGGCATGATCCGCCTCAGCCAGGTCCTCCGCTAATTGGATAGCCAGCTTACAATGCAAGCCGCCGCCAACTGGCACAAGGATATCCTCAATCCGGTCAATCCCCCGATCAAATAATACCCCTACGTTTGTCAATCCCGAACGGATGATCGCGTCCAGATTTTCGCCGAACGCGACCTGCTCTTGCTCAGAAACAGGCCATTTAAAGAGCATCAGCCGGACGTTATTATCGCCTTTCATCTCATCAATAATCCCGTTAGCAACGGAAGCCCCCGTGACGGTTTTTGAGTACATCGGCACATTGCGTTCCACCGCGTACTTGATAAATTTTTCGAGGGTATATTGCCTGGAGCTGTTCAGTTTCGCTCGCGCTTCCACATCCTCTGCCGCCTGGCGATCTACCACCTGAAGCAAGCAAAGGTTCATTTCATTATCCGCGTTAGCGATCCTCGAGCCTAACCTCACCACGTTCTCTAACCCACTCGCGTCCTGTACCGGCACCACAAGGCGATATCGACCTGGGTCCTGACTGCGTTTATGTTCAGTCTGCCATGCTTGCACACCAAGTTTTGCGTAATAATAAACAGCAAAAATCGCTAAAACTCCGCTCATGAATACTATCGCCTTCAACTCGGAATAACGCAGCACAATCAGACAGACAAGAGAGGCAACGATCGGCGTTAGCGGAAAAGCCGGCACCTTAAAGGGACGATGGATGTATGGGTATTTTTTGCGCAGAGTGATCATCGACATGTTCGAGAGCAGCAAGACAAATAAATACCCGCCAGAGGTGATGTAGCTTAAAAAGTCCACAGCCCCAACCAATGTGACAAAAACCGAAACGCCGCCAATTACTAAAATGGCGAAATATGGAACACGCGCCTGATTAAGCCTGGAAAGGAATAAAGGCCAGGCGCCGTCCCGGCTGAGTGTAAAGCTCTCGCGGGTCGCAGAGAGCATTGAAGAGTTGATAGAGGTCAGCGCGCCGACCATGCCGGCAATGCCGATCAGTGTTGCCCCGGGAGTGCCCAGAAAGATGCGGATCGTATCGGAAATCGCCGTCTCGGAGCCCGCGATTTGATTCGAGGTTCCCATCGCCACTGTCACCACCAGGGTGTAAACCAAAACAACCAAAAAGAGGCTGATCATAATCGCCAATGGAATATTTTTTGTCGGGTTCTTCACTTCTTCAGCGTCATCAGCGATCACCTCAAACCCCACGTACATGGCGTAAATCAGCGCGATTGTTTTAAGGATTATTCCGATGTTAGCGATGGGGTTTTCTGAGGTAAACCAACGTCCGGTTGGCAATAAGGTAGCAGTGTTGAAGCCAAGAGGCGAAACGAAGCCCGCAATGAGATAAATCGCGAATGCCGCCAGCAAGCTCAGACCCATCACAACTTGCAGATTCCCCACTTTGGTGACCCCAAGAATGTTCAGAATCACAAACACCAGGATCGCGCCGATCGCGACCGCGGCGATCCCCCAGGCGCTCTCAGCCAAGCCGGGCACAAAGATAGAAACCGAGTAGGCAAACCCCACCGCGGAAAGGGCTGTGTAGAAGGTGCTCGAGATGCAGTCCATGGAGCCAACCAGAAAGGCGAGCAGCCCCTTACCCCAGGCTTCGCGCACATAGGTCATTGCGCCGCCAGTCTCCGGATAGGTGGTCGCGAGCTCACAGTAGTTCAGCGCGATGCTGAAGCTCAGAATACCAGCGATCAAGACCGCCCAGATGGCAGCTGGACCAGCGACCGAGGCTGCATGCCCTGTCAGCAGAAAAACACCTGATCCGAGTGTGCCAGCGGTTCCAAGCATAACCACTTGCATCAGATTTAATTGCCGTTTTAGTGTCTTTTTATGAGCCATTTTGACCCTTTCCCTTCAACACAGAAGTCCGATTTTAGTTATACACCTTCATCGGACTTTAGATATTTTCTATTTAGTTGACGACATTATTATATTCCTGAAACCAGATTTAGCGGGATCAAACCATCTTTAAAAAAACGCGCCGCAGCCCCAGGCGTTCTCATTCTCACAAAAATATCAATGAGCCCCGACATGTTATTCATCTTTGCTATTTTCCGTTACAATAGCATAAAAAAGCAGCACGTTCTTCACGTTCTGGAGGAATAATATGCATCCATTTACACTAATTCTGATTGCCCTGGCGGCCATTCTTTTAATAATCATCGGCATTGTCCTCTACCGCACCAGCCGCTTCGCCATCGAACTCCCCGAAACCAGCCCAATCTTGCTGGACGAAATTGACGGCGAAGAAGTTGCCAGGCACATCGGGCTTGCCATCCAACTGAAAACCATCAGCCACTCCGACCCCGAAAAGGTCAATCCGCTTCCGTTCGAAGGCTTACGCAATCTGCTTCAGATGCTCTACCCTCAGGCAGAAGATCATCTGACCCGCGAAGTCATTAATGGCGGCGCGCTGCTCTACAAATGGCAAGGCTCTGACCCCAGCCTGGAGCCAATCGCCCTTGCCGCGCATCAAGATGTTGTGCCAGCCAATGAAGCCCCCGATTCCGGCTGGACCTATCCGCCTTTCTCAGGCGAAGTTGCCGACGGCTACGTTTGGGGGCGCGGCGCGCTGGATTGTAAAGGGCAGCTTATCGCAATTATGGAGGCGGTCAACAACCTCATCCGCCAGGGTTTCGAACCTCGCCGCACTATCTATCTTCTTTTCGGTCACGACGAAGAAGTCAGCGGATCGCGCGGCGCGGCTGAGCTTGCCCGCGTACTTGAGGAGCGCGGCGTCAGCCTGGCGCTGCTGCTCGATGAAGGCGGCGCCATCACCAGCGGCACCTTGCCCGGCATCAATTCGCCTGTCGCCATGATTGGCGTAACCGAGAAGGGTCATCTCACCCTTAAGCTCAAAGCCACCACTCAAGCCGGTCACGCTTCAACGCCTCCATCCCAGACCGCCATTGGCGCGCTCAGCCTCGCCATCGCTACACTCGAAAGCAACCCTTTCCCGCAGCATCTCGATATGATCGAATTTATGATGAGTTTCGTCGGCAGTGAGCTCCCCTTCGCCCAACGTATGATGCTTGCCAACCCATGGCTGTTTGGTGGGGCGGTTAAACGCAAACTGCGCGCGAATCCGATGACCGACGCCAACACCCGCACCACCATCGCCCCAACCGTGCTGCGCGCTGGCGCCGCAGAGAACGTCCTGCCCGCTACCGCCGAAGGGCTGATCAATCTGCGCATCTTCCCTGGTGAAACCGTTCGCGAGACGTACGAACGCATTTACGATCTGGTCGCAGACGCGCACCTGGAGGTCTTGCCGCAACATGGGGAAACCCTCGAAAGCGACCATACCTGGGAACCAACTGAAATCTCTAACATCGATTCTCCCCAATTTCATCTGCTGTCGCGTTTGGCGCGGTCAGTCTACCCCGACGCGCTTGTGGCTCCCTACATGATGAATGGCGCAACCGATTCGCGCCACTATACCAGCCTCTCGCGCTACATCTTCCGCTTCTCGCCCATTGTTCTCACTCAGGAAGATCAGGATTCGGTTCACGGCGTCAACGAACGCCTGTCGTTCGAGAACGCCGCCCGCATGGTTAGCTTTATGCAGGGGCTCATTCGCGCCGCTAACGAGCTGGATTTTTCAGCTCCGCTCGAAGAAGATGAGGGTATTGAGGGCAACGCCGAGCTGCGAGAAGAACAGCCTTTACCCGTCAAACCTTTGCGCAAGGCTAAGAGGGTTACAGAGGTTGAAGAAGAGTTGGAACCTCTGCCAGAAGATGACGAGCCGCTGGTCGTTAAGCCCATCAAAAAGTCTGACTCATAAATCAGAACAGACCTCTTGACTGACATGAGCTCCATTTTTCCCTCCCCGACACTCGACCGGGCGCGAGTCCGCGCGCTTTTATTTGACGTGGACGGAACCTTATCGGACAGCGACGATCACATGGTCAGTCAATTTCAGCGCCGCCTTAAGTTCCTGGACAGGATCTTTAAGCCGGGCAGCGCGCATCAGTTGGCACGCTGGCTGGTTTATGCTGCAGAGACCCCCGGCAATTGGCTGCTGGAAATAGCGGACCGCCTGAATTTGGATCCATTGCTCGCCACGATTCTTGATCGAAAAGCAGCCAAGGCAGACCCGATCCCAGCCAATTTTCCGTTGATTCCGGGGGTTGTGCCGATGCTTGAGAGTCTCAGCGGGCGCTATCTTCTTGCTGTCGTATCCGCTCGCAACGAAGTGACCACCCAACATTTCTTACGTGTTAATCAGATCGAGTCCTATTTCCCGGTGGTTGTAACATCCCAGACCTGCCCCCGCACCAAACCGTTCGCGGATCCGCTTCACTACGCCGCTGAGCAATTGGGCGTGCCGATTGAACAATGCCTGATGATTGGCGACACCGTCACAGACGTCCGCGCCGCCAAAGCAGCCGGAGCGCAGTCGCTCTCGGTTTTGTGCGGCTTTGGTCTCGAAAAGGAACTGCGCCGCGCGGGCACTCAAGAAATTCTCGCGCTCACCAGCGACCTTGCCACCTATCTCACATCCCAATCATCAATCCCTGATTTAACATAGGGTTTGTCTTAATCAGCCGTCAGATCGTCATCAGTCAGCACGCCGCCCTCTTTTTGCAGGTCAAGGGTGTTCACCCGGCGATCCACCATTCCAACAATCCCGATGATCAAACAGAATGCACCGCCAATCACGTACGTAATCTGCGTGCCAAAACGGTCAGCGATTGGGGCGGCTAAAAACAACCCAATCGGCATCATTCCCAGGCTCAGGCTCCCGAGTAACGTCAACACGCGCCCATGCTTCTCAGAAGGCACCTTGGTTAGGAGTAGCGGGAGTGATGCGCCATTAGTAAAGGAGGACATCAGCCCGACGATACCAAACGCAACCAAGGACCAGGAAAAATGATTTGCTGGAACCAATCCAAAAAGAAGCATACCAGCCCCAATTCCCAAAATTCCCATCAAAATTGTCCAGACTCTGCGCTTAAAACCGCCCCAAACTCCCAAAAGAAGTCCGCCAGCAATGCCTCCAATTCCCATCGCGACCTGCAGCCAAGCCAGCTCTTGCGCGCCCTTACCGAAAAAGTTGATAACATGCAGCGGCGTAAGATTGCTTCCGGGCGAGAGAGCCATGTTGATCAGGCTCGCCATCATGATCATCATCAACAATCCTGGCCACGTCACCACATAGCGAATCGCCTCGCGAACATCGGCGATTAACATTTTTGGGGAAACCATGCCAACCTGCGGCTTGTTTTTTGGCTCTGGCACCCGCACAAAAATCATCAGACCGATCGCGATCGCCGCGGTAACAATATCCACCGCCAACACACCCTGCATCGGGACCAACTCCAAAAGCAAAGCGCCCAAGGCGGGCGAAAATACATTGATCATACCGTCCGCAGCCTGATTGATCCCTCCCAGACGCGTCAGGTGCTCCTTAGGCACCATCAGCATGGTTGCCGCGGTGCGCGCCGGTCCCTGGAACACACCAGCCGCTGAGCGAACGAGCAGAATTGCAATAATTTGCCAAATCCGGACTGTGCCTGAGGCAAACAGCAGCGCCAAAACAACCGTCGCCAACGCCACAATCAGGTCGGCAATAATCATCACCCTCTTACGATTCCAGCGGTCAACCAACGCGCCGACAAACGGACCGAGCACAATATTTGGAAAAAGCGCCGCAGTAGTAGCAGTCGCCAAAACCGCGGCGGATCCTGTTTCTTTGGTCACATACCAAACCAGCGCGAACTGCACCAGGGCGCTGCCAACCAGCGAGACAATCTGCCCAATCCCCATTGGCAGATAATTGCCCAGCCAACCCTGAGTATGCCCGTTTTCTCCCGGGTTGCTGGTTCTAATTTCGCTTTTAAATTCTGTCATTAGACTATCCTTGCGCCATTCGCGCAAAAAAAGGCACGAAGCGACATCTACAGTACTGCCGCTTCGCGCTAAAGAGTCAAAAATCTATCCGATCGCGATATAGCGTTCGATCTGTTCACCAATCTGAGCCAAGGAGCCCGCCCAGAAAGATTTTGAGCGAATATCAATCCCAAACCGCGCTGCCAGGTCAGCCGCCTGAGCTTCGCCGGTACTGGCAAGCAGAGCCTTATAATCGCCCACAAACGCCTCACCGCGTTCGCGGTAAACGCTATAGAGCCCCTTGGCGAACAAACTGCCAAAAGCGTAGGGATAATTGTAGAACGAGAGCTCTGTGCTGTAGTAATGCGGCTTCCATGTCCAGGCGAACTTGTTCAGCACGTCCATATCAAGCCCGTCGCCGTAGGTCCGGCGCTGCGCGTCCAGCATCAATTCACATATTTCGTCCGCGGAAAGGGTTGATTCTTTGCGCCGTTCAAAAACAGCTTTTTCAAAAATGAACCGGGAATAAATATCCACGATCGTTTGCGCGTCACTTGAGATGGTTGTTTCCAGAATCGCGCGTTCCTCAAGCGGATCGCTGACTGTTTTGAGGATCGCGTTAAAGACGATGGTTTCACACATGATGGACGCTGTTTCCGCCAAAGTCATGGGTGTGTTCGTCTGCATCGGGGTCTTTTGGGCTTGGTAAGCACAGTAATTGTGGAATCCGTGCCCAAGTTCGTGCGCCAAAGTCATCACCTGGTCAAACGAACCGTCAAAGTTAGCCATAATCCGGCTTTCCTTCACCGCGTCCACCCCCATACAAAACGCGCCGCCGCGTTTTCCGGGGCGCTGTTCCGCGTCAATCCAATGATTTTCGAAAGCGCCCTCAGCAAAAGAAGCTAACTCTGCTGAGAAACTTCCAAAATGCTCCAGGATCAACTCCCGCGCTTCTTCGAAGCTAAATTCCTTATTCACCTCGCCAATCGGGGCAAACAGGCTCCACCACGGCAATTTGTCCTGCCCCAGAACGCGCGCCTTTGCCTGAAAATAGCGCCTGAACATCGGCAGCGCGTCGTCCATTGCGCCAAGCATCGCCTCAAGGGTTTCGCGGTCAATCCTCGCCATTTGCAGCGAAGATTGCAGGCAGTCTTCCCGTCCGCGTTTGCGGTCAAGCGTCACCACCTCACCTTTGACGCCATTCAAACAGGCAGCCAGAGGTTCCTTCATTTCTTCAAACACTTCCTGCTCGCGTTTGTAGGCGGCTTCTCTCACTTTCGCGTCCGGGTTTGAGCGCAGATTAATCAGCGCTGGCAGCGGCAGAGACTGCACCTTACCGTCGAGCTCAAAATCCACACTTTTTTGTGAGGTCAGCAAGCCCTGCAGGTTGCCCCAGGCGCTGCCGCCCGAGAGCGTCAGCTCATTGGCAAGCACTTCTTCGGGCTCAGACATCAGAAACCGGCTTTCTTTTGCCATCTCAAGCAGGCGGAACGCATGCTCGTGCGCTGCTCCGGGGATTTTTAGCGCTTCGTCCAATCGGACGCCAAGAGCGCCAAGCCAGGCGTTGATCCGCACGCTGAGATTCTGCAGCGGGAGCATGGCGATCGCCAGCCTGGAGTGAAGCTGCTCGGCTGCCTTGTTAAACGAATCGGTGGAAATAATCGCGCCCAGAAACGCAAAGATTTTGCCCGCCTTCAGTTGGAGTTCATTAGCCTCTTCCACGTAGTCATTCAATACGTGGTTCAGGGCTTCAGGGGAGGTGGCAGGATCGAGCAAAGGCAGGTATTCGCTTTCGAATGCCTGCGTAGCATCCTGGATGGATTTTTGCACAGCCTCGATATCCGCTGCCAGCGCCGGGTCATCCAGCGAAAGATATAAAGCCGAAAGATCCCATCGTGGGGGTGTAGTCATTTGGTGCTCCTTAATTGCAAGATACAAAAATTATAACTGGGCAGCCCCAATCCCTGTGAAGTTTGCATCACTACCCGTGTTGCGGTGTTATCTGACTAACATTTTGGCAGAAATCCACATTCCCATCTTCACCTCCACAAACCCATCTGGCGGCTTTAGGGGACAAAAAACCCCCGGGGGTCCGAGGGTTTTGCCTTTCAACTCAAAAATCAATTCCGGCGTCTGCCGCTTGCGCGCCCAGCCACCGACATATAGTAAAGCAGCTGCAAGATGGAAGTTGCCAAACCTGCCACATACGTCCACGCCGCGGCATCCAGCACCTGTTTTACACCCTTGCGTTCCTCCTCATTGACCACCAGCCCGGTTTGGTCCAGCATCAGGCGCGCTCGTTTCGAAGCGTCCAGCTCCACCGGCAGAGTGACTAATGAAAATAGCGCGGTGGTGGAAAACAAGATTACACCGATGGTCGCAAGGTTCGCGAGGCTAAGCACTACCCCGATCATAACCATTATGACGCCAATATTCGAGCCAAAGCTCACCAGCGGCACGATTGCCGTCCGCAGCCGCATCGGTCCATAGCTGGTTTTATCCTGCATGGCGTGCCCAAGCTCGTGCGCGGTGATCGCCATCGCCGCCACTGAGGGCTGATCCGCCACCCCTTGCGACAGCGCCAGGGTCTCGTTTCGCGGGTCGTAATGGTCTGTCAGCGTGCCTTGGGCGCGGGTGAGCTTGACATTCTCGAGCCCAACGCGCGGTTTAAGCTGCTCAGCGGTTTCCAAGCCGGTCAGGTTATGATAATTTCGCACCTGGCTCCACTTGTTATACGCGCCCTTTACCTTAAACTGGGCAAATAAGCTCAGCAGCAAACCAGGAATCATATAGAGCAAATAATTAAAATACATTCTTATCTCCTTAGTCGCTCAATCGCGTTCCGCCCGGTCTTACGGCAACCCGTTCAAAAGCAGTTTAACCGCCGCCTCAAGCTGCGGATCGCGTCCAGCGTCGTGGTCTTCCTGGGTGTATTCCACCACCAGATCCGGCGTCAGACCAATCCCATCAATCTGATGCCCATTCGGCGTCAGCCAGCGGGCGATTGTGATGCGCACGCCGCCCTCTTCACTTTTCAGCGCGATCCAGTTCTGCACGGAACCTTTGCCATAGCTGGTCACACCCACCAATTTCGCTCTGCCGTAATCCTGCAGCGCGCCGGCGGTAATCTCCGAAGCCGAAGCAGATCCCTTGTCGATCAGAACTACCAGGGGAATATCCGTCGCCAGCCCGCCTTTCTTCACCGGATAAGAATCGCGCGTGCCGTCGCCATATTCCTCGTACAAAACCACGCCGTCTTTCAGGAATTCCGATGTCACTTCCACCGCGGTCACAAGGTAGCCGCCGCCGTTCCCGCGTAAGTCAAAAATAATACCTTTAGGCTTTTGCTTTAACAGGTCTTTGAGCGCGGCTCGCAGTTTTTCAGTCGCCAGCTCATTGAATGTCGCCAACTCGATATAACCAATACCGTCCGCCCGCATCTCATACTCCACAACCGGGATTTGAATTACTGCGCGCGTTATCGAAACGTCAAAGGTTTGTTCGCCGCGTTGAATGGTCAGCACAATCGTATCGCCCGCGGGACCCAAAATCCGCTTCAGGACCAAATCCCCCGGGATGCCAGCCATACTTTCGCCGTTAATCGCGATGACCAAATCTTTCGCCTTCAAACCAGCCGCCTCAGCCGGAGAACCCTTCATCGGGGAGATAATTTCCACATAATCGCCAGTGGTATCTACCCACGCGCCAATGCCAGTATACTCTCCCGACATCTCGGTGTTTGCCTGCTTGAACTGCTGGGGATCCATGTAGGATGTGTGCTTGTCGCCGGTGGCTGCCAGCATACCCTGGATGGCGCCGCGCATCAGAGCCACGTCATCAAGAGGCTGGTCCACAAAGTTCTGATGCAGCAACTTCCAGCTCTCCCAAAATGGATCAAAGAGGGTTTTCAACTCTTCAGGGGTGGAGGCGCTGGTGTAATCCAGACAAACGCTTCCGTTTGTTCCCTGGGGCGCATCCGGCGCGCCTGTGGGCGCAACGGTTGGGCAAGTGTCATAGCCAAGCGCTTCACGAATTGGGTTTTTGGGGATCACGCTTGCCGCGCCAAACCCAAGCGCGAACGTGCCAGCCAAGAGCACGATCGCGACAAAAACCAACAAACAAGACCTTACTGCTTTATTTTCCATTTCAACTCCAATAGAATTTTCGATCAAAGCGAAAATTCGTTAATTTCATTCAATTAGAGCCCCGCCAAAAAGACCGGCAAGTCTGCCAATCGCTTAATGACAGGGTGGTTCGAGTGTACCGGCTCACTCGCGACGCGCAAAGTCCGGATACCCAATTCGCGAGCGGTGTTCAGGTTGGCTTCGAGGTCATCCACAAACAACGTTTCCGCCGGGTTTGGGCTGCCAGACATCCTCAGCGCGATTTCGAAGGATTCGGGGTGCGGTTTGCACCACGGCTCGGTATCCATCACGTCAATTACACCCAAAAACAGATCCTCAATTCCAAGCAGCCCGAGCACGTTGCTGGCATGCTGCCGGGTGGCATTCGTGAAAATCCACTTTTCCTGCAACAGTGAGCTCAGGGCTTCCCTGAGTTCCAAATTGGGCTTAATTTGCCCAGAAAGGTCCACCGTATGCACATATTCAAGATAATCGTCAATCTCAACCCCATACTCCTGGCGCAGCCCGAGCATGGTGGTGCCGTATTGCACAAAGAGACGGTCGCGCGTTGAAGGGATCTCACCTTCAGGGATCTTCACTACCTCACGCATGTATTGGAAGATGCGCTCCGTCAGCACGGGCCAAACGCCGTCCGTGGGCGGATAGGTCGTATCGTCAAGGTCGATCAGGAGGGTCTTTATGCTGTTCGTTGTCTTCATGGGCGTTCCAACCAGCGGTTTAAATTGCCAACGGGGGCAAAGCCGTCCAGCATTGTTAACAGTAAGGCAGGGTCACTATTCACGCAAAACAGTTCGCGGTGCTCAGGGTAGATGAAATTCTCATCGATCGCCTGGTCAATCATTCTAATCAGCGGGTCAAAATAACCACGAACATTCAGCAGCCCAATTGGCTTGGCATGCAATCCAATCTGCGCCCAGGTAAGCGCTTCAAAGAGCTCCGCGAAGGTCCCAAACCCGCCGGGGAGGGCTATGATGCCGTCAGCGAGCTGATTCATGCGCGCCTGCCTCGCGTGGATATCCGGAAAGATTTCAAGTTCACTTAAGCCAGCGTGCGCCAGATTGGGCAAATTGAGCCCGTCATTAATCACCCCGACCACCTTGCCGCCCATCTCCAAAGCGCCATCAGCCAGCACGCCCATCAAGCCCGTTTTGCCGGCGCCGTACACCAGGGTGCGCCCCTCCCGGGCGATCGTCTCACCCAGTTGTTTTGCGGCGTCAAGATATACCTGGTTCAAATCATCAGCCGAGCCAGCATAAACAGTAATCGTTTTTCGAAAATTTTCGCTCATTGTTGTCGCCAATCTAAATCACTGTCCACAAAAAATCTGATCAAACCTCACCAACTAACCCCGGGCTACGCCTGGCGCATATTGCGAATCTCGCGGAATTTGTCCTTTTCCGCGGGGGTCAGATGCTTTGGAACGTGCACTTCAATCCGCGCGTAAAGGTCGCCATATTCACCCGCTTTTTTCAGGTCGGGCATGCCCAACCCCTTCAGACGGATCGTCTTACCCGTGTCCGTGCCCTCCGGGATTGTCAGGCGCACTGGTTTCCCCAGCGTTTCCACGCTCGCCTCACCCCCGAGAATGGCGGTATAAAGGTCAACCGGCACTGTGATGGTCAAATCGTTTCCCTTGCGGGTAAAAATGGCATGCGGCAGCACCTTAATCTTCAAAAAGAGGTCGGCTCCGCCTGCCTGACCGCTCAGGCGCACCTTTGAACCGGTGTTGACCCCGGCAGGAATGCTCGCCTCGATTTTTCGGCCTCCCTCAAACTGAAGCATTCGTTTTGTCCCCGAATAGGCTTCTTCAAGGGTAATCTCCACCTCATGTTCCATCGATTGAGCGCTTCGTGCAGCGCGCTGAGATGCTCCGCTGCTTCGGCTGTAGGTTGTCGCGCCGCCAAAACCGCCCTGCCCAAAAAGCGTGTTAAAGAAATCTGAAAATCCGCCCAGACCTC
Source organism: Anaerolineales bacterium Chloro_02 (assembly GCA_001603765.1). Classification (GTDB taxonomy): domain Bacteria; phylum Chloroflexota; class Anaerolineae; order Anaerolineales; family Anaerolineaceae; genus Mesolinea. The sequence goes on from LUZV01000070.1 coordinate 12,224, forward strand.
CAAACATGTCATTAAATTCTTCTTGCGAAACAGTGCGGTAGCCAGGCTGACCACCCTGAGGCGCTTGCTGCCATCTGCCCCAGTCAAACCCGCCAGGCTGTCCGCCCGATGACTGGTATCTCTGCCACTCGGAGCCAAATTGATCATACTTCTTGCGTTTTTCCGGGTCCGAGAGCACCTGATAAGCTTCGTTTACTTCTTTAAATTTATCTTCAGCCTGCGGATCTTTGTTCACGTCGGGGTGATACCGGCGAGCCAATTTCCGGTAGGCTGTTTTAATTTCACCTTCGCTGGCTGTTTTACTGACTCCCAGCGTCTTATAATAATCCTTATAGTCCATCTTCAATCCAATCCTAATTAATACCGCTCAATAATGCCTCTATCATAACCCCTCTATGTTGGTATTGCATTAATCCTGGATAAGCTGTGGGGTTTTTCAGGCGAATGACCCTCTGGCGGATTGCGGCAGTAAGGCAGCGATTTTTTCCATGATCGCCTGCCCGGCAGCCTTCACTTCCAGCCGTCCTGGCAGCTTGCCCGGCTCGCTAATATTAAGCAGCTCAAAAGGTTCACCAATGACTGATTCAACCCGGGCACGGCGTCGTTTATGCCTCAGGGTGCCAAATATGTTCCAGTCATCTTCACTGTAGGTTCCAATCGGCAGGATCGGCACACCCAGCCTCAGCGCCAAAAATGCCGCGCCCGGAAGAGGGTTCCCTAATGGCGGTTTGTGGACATGCCCCTCTGGAAAGATAGCCAACACGCCGTCCTGCGCTAAGACAGTTTCTGCCGCGCGCATGGCATCCAGGTTGGGTGAACCCTGCATGATGCGCAGCGTATCCCATATCCTCGGGAAGATCTTCATGCTCATCGGCGCGTTGGGCATTTCGGCATCGCCGATAAATTCCAAAGGGTATTTTGTGCTGTGAATTGGACCAATTGTGTCAAGGAAGTGGAAATGATTTCCCACAATCAATAGTGGACCCCTTTTTGGCAGGTTTTCGGCGCCGCGTACCCGGTATTCGAGCAGCAGCGCTGCTGCCGCTGCAATACCCGCGCGCAAAACTCCCCGGCGGAACTGGTAGCGTGGGTAGCGATATTTCACTTGATATTCAGATCTTAATTCTTTTCTTCTCATTAATCATCCTGAAATCTTGCTTAAGTTTTGCTCAATTATACGGCATCCATTCCACCTCACCCGATAGATGTTCGACCTTTTTTTGGGGGAGTGCGATCTTTGAGCAGGCACTAACTTTCAAGAACCCGCCCAGGAGGAAGCCGTTAAAGCACTATTTTTGGCAGCAGAAACGCTCAAAATGTCACGGCGCGCCCCAAACGGGTTCTCAAAAACCAGACCACCAGCAAGAAGGAAATGTTACAATTATCCTCATGACCACCATCTTCCTTGGCGCAACTCTCGATCGCTGGTTTCAGGCGCTTCTGGCGGGGTTATCGCTCTTTATCCTCTTGTTCGCGTTGAGGCTATTTTTCCGGAAGAAAGCCGCGCAGCGCGCCAACCCCAACCTTGTCACTCAATTGCTTAGCCAGATGATGCTTTCTGCTGCCGTTGTTGCCTCCGTTTGGCTTGCGGCTCGTTTTCTCCAGCCTTCAGCCTCGGTCAGCGCTCTGCTCCGCGTGCTCCTGATCGCCTCACTCACTATTCAAATCGGTCGCTGGAGCGACTCGGCGGTTGAGCATTGGGTGAACCAGCAGATCACATCAATTCCGGAGGACAACTATTCACGCCGCACTTCACTGCGAGGCATCCTTTTTATCGCGCGGGTTCTGATCTGGCTTGTGGCTGCGCTTGTTATCCTTCAGAGTATTCCCAACTTTGATATTGCCAGTATCATTGCCAGTCTTGGTTTGGGTGGCATCGCCATCGGGCTTGCGGCGCAAAGTTTGGTAAGCGATTTGCTTTCCAGCCTGACTATCCACCTCGATAAGCCATTTGAACCCGGGGACACAATCAAAACCGGCAATTTCAGCGGCACTGTGGAACAGGTCGGACTGAAATCGACCAAAATTCGCAACCTCTCTGGCGAAGAGCTTTCAATTTCTAACTCAGAGCTGCTCAAAGCTCCACTTCAAAATTTCAGCCGGATGCAGGAACGGCGCGTCTCATTTTCTATCCACATCTCAACTAACACACCTGCCGACAAACTTGCGCGGGTTCCGCAGTTGATCGAATCGGCGTTTAATGAGATCGAAAATATTCGCTTCTCAAGAGCGCATTTTCAATCGTTTTCTCAGACGGGTTTTGTATTTGAAGTGGTGTATTTTGTGACCAGCCCTACGTATGACCTGTTTGTAAAGGCGCAGAACCTGATTAATCTCAGGATCTGCCAAAACCTGCAAACTGAAGCGATCAGCTTCAGCCAATTGCCAGCCTTTTCGCCCGAACTTTTAAACCGCCCTTAACAGCGCTCAGCCAAATTGAAAACCGGCTAAAGCTGGTTGGCTTGTTTCTGCAGCTCAATCTCCTCAGGCGTCTCAGCTTCGATCGTGATCCCGTGCGCGCGCGACTTACCTTCGTCATCCACGTATACAAAGGTCAAAAAGCCGTCAACCGTCAACTCTTCCTTCGTTGTCGCGCGCACATATGCGATGAGCCTTGATCTGCCCGTCGCGACAATTCGTGAGTCGAAGCGAACTACTTCGCCCGGGTGGACTGGACGCTGAAAGGTCATCCCATGAATCTTCATACAGAGCACATACTCGGGCGGCAGCAGGTCAGACGCGGCAATGAATCCCGCCTCCACCAGCCACTCCGCGCCGCGCCCAGCGTATAGGGTTCGGTGGTGGTTCAGGTCCTCTCCCTTGACCAAATGATGGATCGTTAACGTTTTCATTTTCATAATACACCTCAGGGAATCATGATTTTTAGATTATCGAAGCCAACTTTAATCCCGCTTGATTCGAAAGTTCCAGCCAGCATGCCAAAACTTCCAGGTACAAAATTGGGATCATACACCTCACCAAGCAGGATGCCATTCACCGCCAAAAGCAGTTTATCACGGCTGCACTGAGCTTGTAAGCGGTACGGCCCGGCGCCAGCCAGCTGTTCGCTATAGGTCCAGCTGATGAGCGTCTGATATTCCGATCCAACCTGCTTCCAGATCGAATAATATCCGTCCTCACTGATCTCCAGCGCGGTAAAATGTTCATTATCCTGCAGCCCGCAAATAAAGCCAAAGTCCCCATCGCCAGCCGGGTGGATCACGCGCACATCAACTTCCGCCATCAAATTATCATAAGCAAAAGATTGATCCGCCCAATATAGGTACATAGGCAGGTTCACATTAATGGTATATTCTCCGTTTTCATACGCGCGCCCGCCGTCTTCGTCCTGAGAAACCAACCATCCGCTGTTTTGGGTAGAGAAATCATCCTCAAAAATAACCGTGCCCGAATCTCCATAAGCCACATTTTGTGCCCCACCAGAGCTCACATTCACTTCTCCGCGTCTGGCGGCGGCGATCATGTCTTTTGCCAGATTTATCGGTCGCAGGGCGTTAATAAATCCGCCCGTAGGCACGCAGTCATCATATTCGTCAATGTAGCCGTCGCGATTGGTATCCCGCAGAGGTCTGCAGTCAACCATATCCAGCGAGGCGTCACCATAACCCACTTGCGTTGGCACGCCAACGATCCGCCCTTCGCTATCAACAGCCAACCCACCCGAATTGCCGCCGGCAATTGTACCGCTGGTCTTGATAAAAGCCCGATTACCAAATGGCTCCTCAGCCGTAAAGCCGCTCACCTCGCCTCGAGTCAGCGTAATGGTCGCGCCGCCGATGCCCGGATAGCCCAAAATTACGATCGGCTCGCCTAAATCCAGCGCATCCGAATCGCCCAGCGGCACAAAGGGCAGCTTAAGCTGACTGTAATCCAGAGCGTTTCCCTGCATATCCTCCGCGAGTTTAATCACCGCCAGGTCCCTGGCAGCGTCCGCCTGCACCACATAGGCATAGTAGCTTTCCACCGGCAGCTGATCCTGAGCGACCGTGAGCCCAACCACCAAAGCCACAACTTCATCATACCGGGTGGAGCTGACAACATGATCATTGGTCAAAATGAGACCATCCGAGCTGATAATCGTCCCCGATCCTGTCCATGCTGGCACGACCTCACCATTCATGCGGATATACGCAGTGATTTGCACAACCGCCTGATAGGGAATCGGTCCAAGATTTGGCGCGTCCTCCACCTGCGATACACCCGGCTCCCAATTTGTTGGCGTGGTTCCTGCGACTTTCATAGTAGTCTCGATCGCCGTCACCCCAGAGCTTGCCACCACCTGCCACTCGCCTTTAACATCGCCGCTTTTATTGGCTCTAAAACGAAAAACAAAGTTTTCAACCCCATTTGGTGCGATGGTCATATCCAACTTGATGACCCCATCGCCATTTGCCTGTTGATCCATGTTCAGAGCCGGGAGAGAACCCTCATAACTCGCCCACTCAAAAAAACTCGAGCCGAAGCGGATCTCAGTCACATGAACGTTAACCGTGTCCACGTTTGAGAGCTGCAGCTGAAGCTCAAACATCTGACCCTGCTGAATTCCGGTGTTTGGGTGCCTGGCACTCACTTGTAATTTCCCGCCAACCGGTTGACTGGGGGAGGAACAGGAACTGATGAGCAGCATCAGGGCTAAGATTACGATCACGGGTTTGAGGTGGTTTCTTTTCATCAGACTTTCTCCATCATTTCGCTCGGCTGCCATTATTGTACATAAAAGCAACCAAACTTCACAGCCTTATGTCAGATTGCGCGGGGCTTGCGTGCTCCTAGACGAAATTTTTGGGAGGCGGGAGAGTTTTTCACTCTCCCGCCAACACGGCAGAGTTGATATTCCGCCTTAATTCCAGTTGATGGTTGGGTCGAGCGGCCAGCCTATACCCTCAGGATCGGTTGCGTACCAGTCAATTGGGTCCACATTGGGCGTATCTTGCCCGGCTTTCACTTCCACTGTAATCAGCGCGTGGCTTGGGCAGCTTGCTAACAGCCCACAGGTAACAAACTCAGAGTATCCCGCGTAAAAGGTCCGCGAAGGCTGCGCGATTACATACGCCAACACGCGGTATTTCCCCACCGGAAGCTCCGGGAAACTATAAGTGCTCTGGTTGGTAACAGTGTTTTGCCAATAGTATTCTCCGGTCAGGGTATTCATCGCCACGATCCTCAGCGGAGGGATCCCTTGCGAAGGATATCCGAGCTTACCAGAAATGCTGCCGGTCGGACGAGATGTTGCTGTTGGCACGCCAATCGTAGGCGTAGGGGTTGGGGTGTCGGTGGGTGTTGGGGCAAGCGTCGGGCAAACCGGGCAGGTAGCAGTCGGTTCAAAACCTTTGTATGCAGCCCGTCAATTTCATTCGCCTGAACGGTTAGCTGCACATTAGCGCCAACGAGCGTGGCGCGCAGCTCCGCCTCAACTGCGGTGTTAGCAGCTGGCACACAGGCGCTCAGTGCAAGCAAAAGAATTATCAGAGGGAAAACCA
>LUZV01000071.1 GCA_001603765.1 Anaerolineales bacterium Chloro_02
ACCTCACCTGGCATCAGCATCAACCGATGTACTATAAAGATGAAAACGGCGTCTATACACGCCCCTGGGTGCGCGTGCATGCCACCAAGGACTACCTCGACATGGCGGAGATGATCGCCGCGCAAAAAGGCGTGAAGGCAACCATCAACCTGACGCCTTCACTGATCCGGCAGCTGCAAGATTTCACTGAGAATGGCGCGAAGGATCTCTATTGGGTGCTTTCGGAGGTCCCGGCAGCGGAGCTGAGCGCGGAGCAGAAAACGTTCATCCTTCAGCGCTTCTTTGACGCCAACTGGGATCACATCATCGCTGTTCATCCGCGCTATCAGGAGCTGCTCAATTTGCGCGGCGGCACCGACGCGGCAGCCATCAGCGCCGCGGTAAAAACCTTTACGGAGCAAGACTTCCGTGATTTGCAAATCTGGTTTAACTTGGCTTGGATCGATCCCGACTATCTGGCTCAGGAACCGTTCAAAGCCTTGGTGGATAAAGGCAGAGACTTCGCGGAAGAGGATAAAGCGGTGCTTTTTGATGGAATTTCGGCGCTTTTGAAAAAGGTTTTGCCGACTCATAAGGCTTTGCAGGATGCAGGTATTCTGGAAATTACCACAACCCCCTATGCCCACCCGATCTTGCCCCTGATCTATGATACTGATCTGGCGCTGGTGGGCAACCCCAAGGCGATCATGCCCAAACAGCGCTTCAGCTACCCTGAAGATGCGGCTTACCATTTGGAGAAGAGCGTGGAGATGTATGAAACGCTCTTTGGACGTGAAGTCCGCGGGCTGTGGCCCGGAGAAGGCGCGGTGGCAGAGGAGATTGTGCCGTTGGTTAGCGCTGCTGGCTATTCGTGGATGCAGACCGGTGAGCCGGTTTTGGTGGCGAGTTTAGGGCTCAAAGGCGATCGCTTCACCCGCGACGGCAACGGCGTGGTGAAGGACCCCGACACCTTTTATCGACCATACTATGTGCAGGGTGAGAGCGGTGAACCGGTGGCGGTTTTCTTCCGCGATTGGGCAATTTCTGACAAAGTGGGTTTCACTTACTCGGGCATGCCTGGCGAAGCAGCCGCGCAGGATATGATCAACTCGCTTGAAGCCATCTACGAAAGCCTTAAGACCAGCGAAGGTCCGCATATTGTGACCATCGTGGTCGACGGTGAAAACGCCTGGGAAAACTACGATAACGACGGCAAGGCTTTCTTCCACGCGCTCTACAGCAAACTGGCTGCCAGCAAGGTGCTGCAGACGATCACCCCTTCTGAGTATCTTAAGCTTTACCCCGAGCAGCGCTCTCTGGATAAACTTTTCCCGGGGGCGTGGTTTAGCGCCAATTACGATACCTGGATTGGCGAGAGTGAAGAAGCTGAAGCCTGGGATTTGCTCGCGCGCGTGCGCGCGGATCTGGCGCGATATGAAAACGGAACACTCAGCGCTTCGCCTGAAGCTTTGGCAAGGGCGCGAGATTTTATGTATCTGGCTGAAGGCTCAGATTGGTTCTGGTGGTATGGCACCGATCAGGACTCGGGGCAAGACAGCTACTTTGATGAGGGCTATCGGGCTTTGTTGAAGGGTGTTTACACCTCTTTGGGCGCTGAATATCCAGCGATTTTGGATATTCCCGTCATCCAACCTCAGCCGCTCAAACCAAAAACCGCGGTAGGCGGCGAGATGACCGCTGTTATTGACGGCGTTTCGGGCGAGAGTGAATGGGCAAATGCCGCGACCTACCAAGGGGCTGCTGAATCCGCCTTTAAGAGCTTTTCGTACGGAATGGATCAGGAGCAGCTCTACCTCAAGATCGAACTTACTCAGGCTTTTAATGGAAATGTTGAAGTCTACCTCAACGCGCCCGGCGACCAGAACAAACTGATGAGCGACCTTGCGGGCACGGGGCTCCTGGCGGCACCCGCTTCGCGCGTGATCGAAATTAAACCAGGCAAGCCCTTTTCTGGGCTATATCAGACCGACGGCGATAGCTGGAGTTTGGATGAATCGGGCGAACAAGTTGGTGTTTTAGCGGCGCAGGGTAATATCATTGAACTTTCCCTGCCAAAAAGCATTTTAGGCGAAGCTAGCAATGGGAGTTTGATCCCGACGCAGCTAATTCTCAGGAAGAACGGCGCCCAACACTTCAACTCAGACCTGCCGCTGGCTATCCAGTTTTACAGCTTTGACCCGGTGATCAGCGTGCTGCTGATTGAAGACCCTGAGGGCGACGATAACGGTCCAGGCACCTATACATATCCAAAGGACGGCGTCTTTAAGGCTGGTGACTTTGACTTGACCTCCTTTGAGGTCTCAAGCGACGGCGCGACGCTCTATTTCACCTTCGGTCTGAAGGCTCCGATCACAAACGGCTGGAATTCACCAGCGGGCTTCTCGGTGCAGACCTTTGATGTGTATATAGATCAAGACCCTGGCGCTGGCACTGGCAACCGCATGCTCCTGCCCGGCAGGAATGCCGCCCTGGCGGAAGGCAGCGGTTGGGATTTTGCGGTTTGGATCGAAGGCTGGACCCCTCAAGTGGTCGTTCCGGGCACCGATCCATTGGCTGAACCGGTAAAAGAGACCGAAGCCAGCTCGGCAATGAAAGTGTATGTAGATGTTGGTAAAAACGCGGTAATCGCGAGTGTGCCCCTTGAGTTCTTTGGCGGCGGTGACCCGCACGATTGGGCGTACGCGGCGATTCTGCTTGGCCAGGAAGGCTACCCAGCGGAGGGCGTTTGGCGCGTGAGGGATGTTAAGCAAACCGCGGAAACCTATAAGTTTGGCGGCGCGCCGCTCGATAACAACCATACCCGCATCATCGATGTGGCACTGCCCGCCTCGTTTGCGCCGAGCCAGGCTGAGATGTTGGGCACCTATCCCTCATC
>LUZV01000072.1 GCA_001603765.1 Anaerolineales bacterium Chloro_02
TGCAGATCCAATCCATCCAAATGCACCCAAGGCTCATCCGTATGGAGGTTGAGCCAGCTTTCGAACCGCAGCATTTCCCGGGGAACTCGCAGCAATGCCTCAGCCGAATCTGCACCGTACGCGAACACACCCGGAAAGTCCAAAGCCCATGCCAGGGTGCGCCCTTCCACTCTGTTTTCGATGCCGAGCTGGATAAGCGTCATTTTAGCTATAGAAAATTGGCAGGTGCCCGAGCGCAATGACCTGGCGCCATTCCGCGCGGTCGCCTTCGGTCAGGATTGCCGCCTCCGCAGCCACCTCACCGCCAGCTTTATCAGCGATCAGGTGCATGCCTTGCAGGGTTGACCCTGTGCTGATGACATCATCCAGCAGGACGATTTTCTTCCCTTTCAGCAGGCTAAGATCTTTTTCGTCCAGGAACAGGTGTTGAGGTTTGCCAGTGGTGATGGAGAGCGTTTCGGCATTAAGCGCGTCGCCCAGATAGGGTTTATATTCTTTTCTCAGCACAACGTAAGGCTTGCGAGTCACTTTTGACAGCTCATGGGCAATCGGAATACTTTTGGCTTCAGCCGTGAGGATGACGTCATAAGGAATATCCGCCAGTTTTTCAGCAAGGGCGACAGCGCAGGCATCCACGAGCTCCACATCGCCAAGAATATTTAAGATCGCGATTCGCATACCTGGTTTGACCTCAAAAAGTGGTAAATCCCGACGCACGCCCGCGATATCGATTGAAAATACGTCTCTGTTTTCCATTCTGTCTCCTCAAAAAATCTTACGTTCTGATTTTAGCCCAAATAAGGTCATTATGAGGAGTAATTTTTGAATTATGCCTATTAAACCAACTAATGTCGTGGACGCCGACCACGACATTAGGGTTTAAGGAGGAGAAGAAGAAGAGAAGTCGCCCTTTCGAACTCTATATTACAATAAACGCAGGTAAATAGCTTGACGTTTAACCTACGATTACCCTACGATATTTATATAGAGATGAAGGGTCTGGTTTTTGAAGGAATCTACAAGCTTTTTTACGAAAAATTTAGTCAACCAGTGAGAGGCAGATAAGCCTCGGAGGAAAGCAACAATGGAAGAAAATCCGCAATCAAATTATCGCTCGGGGTTTGTGGCGCTTATCGGCAAACCAAACGTCGGGAAGAGCACCCTGCTCAACCGTTTGATGGGGCAGCCGATTGCCGGCATCTCCGCCAAGCCTCAGACCACGCGCAGGCGCCAGCTCGGGATTCTCACCAGCCAGGAGTACCAGATAATCTTCGTTGACACGCCTGGTCTGACGGATGCCAAAGACAAGCTTGCCAGGTCAATCAACTCCGAGGTGCAGTTCGCGCTGCAGGACTCGGATATCTTGCTGCTCTTGGTGGACGCGAGCAATCCGGCGGACAAAATGGACGAAGAACTGTTGAATGCAATTCTCGCGCTAAAAGAACAGCCGCAAGTTTTAATCGTTTTCAACAAAGCCGACCGCCTGAACCGATCAAGCTTCTCAAAGCTTACCGAACTCTACCGTGAGCAACTCCCCGCCGCGGCAACGCTTCAAATTTCAGCGTTGGATGGGTCTGGGGTGGGCAATATGCTGAACAAAATTATCAGCCTGCTGCCATTGGGTCCGCAGTATTACCCCGATGAGCAAATCACGGAAGATTACGAGCGCGACATCGCGGCGGAAATGATTCGCGCGGTGTGTATGGAAATGCTGACCGAGGAGATACCCTATTCCATCGCGACGCAAGTTCAGTCCTACAAGGAGCGCGACAACGGCGTGTTGTATATTGACGCGACTATCTTCGTGGAACGCGACAGCCAAAAAGCCATTGTGATCGGGAGAAAAGGGCAAATGATTCGCGAGATCGGCACGAAAGCGCGTGAGGAGCTGGAGCGCGCTACCGGACAAAAAGTTTTCCTCGAGTTGGTCGTGAAGGTTCAAAAAGACTGGAAGAACGATCAAGCATTTCTGAAGCAAATTGGGCTTTCGGGCGGTTAGCGTGTCAGGTGCGGTAAACGTCATATTTTTAGTTGGAATTGGCGCTGTAAGCCTGGTCAATTGGGTCTCAGCTTGGCAGGAGCGCATGCTGACCTATTACATTACCAAGCCAATCGTGATGGTGGGCGTGATCGGGTACTTTTTGATAAAAGTGCCGATCACCCCTCTGAGGCTGCCTTTTTTATTTGGGATGGTTTTTTCCTTACTGGGCGATATCTTCCTGATCCCAAGAGGCACGCGTTGGTTTATGGTAGGCATCGGCGCGTTTTCTTTAGCCCAATTGATGTATATATGGGGTTTTAATTCCTCGAAGACTTCTCTGCCTGTGATGATTGCTGGGTTAGGTGCCCTGATGGCTGCTGTGTTTTTGATTCACAGGGCGGTGGACTGGTTATCCAAAACCTCTAAGCTGAACAAAGCCATTCTACCTTTTTTTAAGGCCTACGGCGCTTTGGTTGCAGCTATGGCAATTAGCGGAATTCTTTGCCTGGCGAGACCCGCCTGGCATACTCGCGCGGCTGTGATGGCTGGAATTGGTGGGTTGTTGTTCTTCATCTCGGACAGCATGATTGCTTTGGACAAATTAGACCGTCGACTGCCAAAATATCGGTTTTGGATTATCTTCACCTATCATCTGGCACAGTTTTTGATTGTTGGAGCGGTGATGCTCTTTCCGGGCTAATTTTTTTTGAAAAAACAGGTGAATTGGCATGAAAGTGTCGCTGGAATCAATAAATAATTGACTCTTTTATCCCAAAGCGGTATACTAATTCGCTGTGAACATTTAACTTTGGAGAAATTGATATGGATGCCCCCATCGAAAATAAGAAAGAAGAACAAACCATTAAACCTAAAGACAAATTCGAAGGGAAGGTTCAAAAGACCTCGCTGCAAGGCGCTCTGATTGAGATCAAGAGCCAGCTGCCGGCATTCCTGCACATTTCTCAGGTTGTTGATCCCAAGAATCCAAACGCGGTGTTGAAATCGTTGGAAGACGTGCTAAAGGTGGATGATATGGTCACCGTCTGGGTGCGCCGCGTGCTTAAGGATCACCTGGAACTGACCATGCGTGAGCCTCTGGCTTATGAGTGGCGCGAACTGGCGCCGGATATGGTCGTTCACGGCAAAGTGCTGCGCCTTGAAACCTTCGGCGCGTTTGTCGAAATCGGCGCGGAACGTCCCGGTCTGATTCACGTCAGCGAACTTTCGCACAACTATGTGCGCACACCTAACGAAGTGGTTAAAGTCGGCGACGAGCTGGATGTTAAAGTCCTCGAAGTTGACCGCCGAAAAAAGCAAATCAAACTGAGCCTCAAAGCCCTGCAAGAAGCTCCTGAAGAAGAAGCTCCAGAACCCAAGCGCGCAAGCCGCAAGGGCAAGGGACACAAGCAAGAAGTGGTCGAAGTGGAACAGGAAGAAGTGATTCCGGATCCGACTTATATGGAAATCGCCATGCGCAAGGCAATGGATAAAGCCGAACAGCGTCTGCCCGAGATCACCAGCCGTGTGAAAAAATCCAAATCCTTTGAAAGTGAAGCGGATGACATCTTCGAAAGAACGATGCAGAATAAGATCAATAATAAGGATTAAAGTGCCCGCTGTTAAGCGACCGCGTGTAGTTTGAAACAAACAAGCCGGGGAGGTGCTGGAATAATCAGCCCTCCCCATTACTTTTAATGGGAAATTATTTTCAGGAGGAAGGATGACAACTAAGCTGATCTTCTTTACAGGAGGTGTAATCTCCTCGGTGGGTAAAGGTGTAACTGCCGCATCGGTCGGGAGGTTGCTTAAGGCGCGCGGGTTTGACGTCACCATTCAAAAGCTTGACCCTTATCTTAATGTAGACCCTGGGACGCTCAGCCCATATCAACATGGTGAGGTGTTCGTCCTGGATGACGGCTCTGAAACCGATCTTGACCTGGGGCACTATGAACGGTTTTGCGATCTCCACCTGAAAAAATCAAGCACGGTTACCACTGGTCAGGTTTATGAAGAGGTCATCAACCGCGAACGCCGCGGGGATTACCTCGGCGGCACGATCCAGGTTATCCCGCATATTACCAACGAGATCAAACGGCGCGTGGATCTGCTCAGCCACTCCACTGATGCCGATATCGCGCTGATTGAAGTGGGCGGCACGGTTGGCGACATCGAAAGTCAGCCCTTCCTGGAAGCCATACGCGAGCTGCGCAACGATCTCGGACGGGAAGACACTGCCTTTGTGCATATCACCTGGCTGCCTTATTTACGCGCCACCAACGAAACCAAAACGAAGCCAACTCAGCATTCCGTTCGGGAACTGCGTTCTGTGGGTATCTTGCCTGATGTAATTATTGCCCGAAGCGACTACCCAGTTGAAAAAGAGCTTTCTAGCAAAATTGCCCAGTTCTGCGACGTCCGGGAGGATGCTGTCATTCCGCTTGTGACCGCAGACTTGCTCTATGAAATTCCGCTGGTGCTTGAACAAGCTGGCATAGCGGATATTCTTCTGGATCGCCTGAACCTGACACCAAAGCGTCCACCTGTCATGGATGGTTGGCAGAGGATGGTTGCAGAACTGAAGAAACCAAAACCCAGCATAAAAATTGGGCTGGTTGGAAAATATGTGGAACTGCACGACGCTTATCTCAGCGTCCGTGAAGCCCTCAACCACGCCGCGCTGTATTACGGGGTGGACGTAGATTTGCGTTGGATCTCCTCAACCGAGATTGAAAAGAACAATCGCAAGAATTTGTTGGCTGACCTGGACTGTATAATCGTCCCTGGCGGGTTTGGCAGCCGTGGAGTTGAGGGGAAAATCCTCACTGCCCAGTACGCGAGAGAGAATAAGGTGCCCTACCTTGGGCTCTGCCTGGGTTTACAAGTGATGATGATTGAATTCGCCCGGAACGTCTTAGGTTTGGAAGATGCCAATTCCTCTGAGTTTGACAAACTCACACCTTACCCCGTTATCGATCTGATGATCGAACAGCGAGGTCTCAGCCAAATGGGCGGGACGATGCGTCTGGGGCTTTACCCCTGCAGTCTTAAACCAGGCACTAAGTCCGCGGACCTTTATGGAACAGATCTGATCCAGGAACGGCATCGCCACCGTTACGAATTCAATAATGCCTATCGCCAAAAATTTGAAGAGAACGGCATGGTTTTTGCGGGGTTATCGCCTGATGGCGTCCTGGTGGAGATGGCAGAATTGAAAGACCACCCCTATATGATTGCCTCTCAATTCCACCCTGAATTTCTATCCCGCCCAAACCACGCGCACCCGCTCTTTCTTGGGTTGATTGAGGCTGCCTGCCGAAAAGCTGGTTTACCTGTCCAGAAAAATAACCTGGACTTTACGAACTAACATCATGATAAACTTAACCAATAGAGAATAACCATAAAAAGGAAGATGTGAAATGGATACAACAATTGAATATATCAACGCATTAGAAATACTGGATTCACGTGGTACTCCCACCGTGGAAGTCGAAGTCATTCTGGCTGACGGCAGCTTTGGGCGTGCCGCGGTGCCTTCGGGCGCCTCAACCGGCATCCACGAAGCACTTGAACTGCGCGATGGCGATAAATCCCGCTATAACGGCAAGGGCGTGCTCAAAGCGGTTGACAACGTCAATAACGAAATCGCGGAAGAACTGCTCGGCGTGGACGCGCTCGAACAAATGGCGATTGACGAGCTGCTGATCGAGCTGGACGGCACACCCAACAAAGCCAACTTTGGCGCGAACGCGATCCTCGGCACAAGTCTGGCCATTGCCAAGGCAGCCGCTGCCGCGCTTGGTCTGCCGCTCTATCGTTATCTGGGCGGCGTTTATGCCCATGTGCTGCCAGTTCCGATGATGAATATTCTGAATGGCGGCGCTCATACTGGCTGGCAGTCTACCGATGCCCAGGAATTCATGGTAATGCCTTTTGGTGCTCCGAGTTTCGCCGAGGGTCTGCGCTGGGGAGCTGAAATTTATGCCTCACTCAAGACCGTGCTAAAGAGTAAAGGCTACACCACGTTGGTTGGAGATGAAGGTGGGTTTGCGCCCGCTTTGAAAGCCAACAACGAAGCCGTTGAACTCATCCTCGAGGCGATCGAAAAAGCGGGTTACAAAGCCGGCAGCGATGTGGCGATCGCGCTCGATCCAGCCGCTTCTGAGCTTTACGAAGAGGACACCAAGCTCTACAACCTTCGCAAAGAAGGGCGCAAGCTGACTTCAGATCAGATGGTGGAATTCTGGACAAATTGGATCAATCAGTATCCAATCGTTTCGATTGAAGACGGCTTTGCTCAGGATGACTGGGACGGCTGGAAGAACTTCACCGCGCTAAACGGTCACCGCTTGCAAATTGTGGGTGATGATCTGCTGGTCACCAATCCCAGCCGTGTCGCGCGCGCGATCGAAGAAAAAGCATGCAACGCCCTTTTGGTTAAAGTCAACCAAATCGGGTCCTTGACTGAAACCATGAAAGCCGTCACGATGGTTCAGAACCACGGCTGGCGGGCAGTCTGCTCCCACCGCTCCGGCGAAACCGAAGACAACACCATTGCTGATCTGGTCGTTGGCATGAACATGGGTCAGATTAAGACC
>LUZV01000073.1 GCA_001603765.1 Anaerolineales bacterium Chloro_02
CGGGCGGGATGTTGGTGCTGCAAATGCGCAATTTTGACCTGGTAATGGGGCAAAAAAAGCGCTGGATGGAACCTCAAACCGTTACAAACGGCGGTACTGAAAGGTTGTTTCTCCGGTTCTATGACTTTGAACCGGACGGAAAAATTCAATTTAACATCATCTCTCTTAACAGAAAAGCACATTCCACCTGGCATACGCAGCTAACCTCCACGCACCTCTTCCCAATTTATTTTGAAGTGCTTCAAAACAACCTGCTTTCTCTCGGATTCAACGAAATCAGGCTCTATGGGAATCTTGCTGGCGAACCTTTTGCGCCTGATTCGAGCGGCGATTTGGTGCTTGTCGCCAGAAAGTCCTAAGTTGCGCTAATCAAAAGACTCAGGTTGAGCTGGTGCGCAGAGAAGGTTTGATGCGTTTCAGGTTTTCACGCCACCAGCGGGCGGTATCTGCAACAGTTTCTGAGATTGGTCTGTGCCGGTAACCCAGCTCTGTCTGAGCCTTTTTGGACGAGATGCGCGAGTTGCACTGAAGGGTCTCAATAGCATACTTAGTTACTCTTGGGCGCAAACGGGCAAGCCGGTAATAGAGCTCTGCTAGCGGGGCGATGAGTATTACAAACCAACCCGGCAATTTAATTTCAGGTGAGCGCACGCCAGCTGCCATCTGAACAAGCTTGCGATATCCGCTGACTGTGACCTGCGTACCCGAAAGCAGGTATGCCTCACCGCTGCGACCGCGCTCCGCGGCGAGAATATGCCCTTCTGCCACGTCGCGGACATCCACGAAATCATAGCCGCCATCTGTCGAAATTGAGGGGGTTGGCTGCATCCATTCAAGAAACATCTCACCCATTTCGGAACGCCTATAGTCATAGGGACCAATCACCCCGGTCGGCAAAACAACGACAGCATCCAGACCTTCTTTTGCCGCGTCCATCACCAGCGCGGAAGCGATAGCTTTGGTTCGATCATAAAGCCCGGTTGGGTTATCCTGATCAAAAGCAAGTGTCTCATCAACAGTGGCGTCTTTATCAGGTTTCTCAAGCGCGTGGATTGAACTTGTATAAACCAACCTTCTTACGCCCATCTCACGGCAGGCATCAATGACATTCCGCGTGCCTTCTACATTGACACGATACATCAGATCATATTTATCAGCGGTGATTGCCACAAGCGCTGCCAAATGGTAGACCAGGTCTACACCCTGCATAGCGCGGCGCAGCTGATCCGGATAGAGAATATTGCCCTCAACAATCTCGCAGTCAAGACCTTCCAGGGAGGTGAGGTCCTCGCCCGGCAGCACCATCACGCGCACCTTTTCGCCCTTTTCCAACAACGCCCTAACAAGCACATTCCCCAGATGTCCAGCTCCACCAGTAATTAAAATCATCTTTTGCCTCCAATTCCCTCAAGTGTCAGTCTGATCCCTTCAGCAGCGATCTCCTGAGGGTTGCCATCGTTTTGTTCATACGCGGCTTCGAGCAAGTAGCCCATCGCGATCGCCACGAGCAGCCGCGCCATAACTTCATTATCAATATCCGGTCTAATCGAACCGTCTTTTTTGCCATTTTCAATCACGCGGACAAAAAATTGAGTGAAATAGCGGTATGGCATGACTGCCATTTTCCACATGTCCGGGTCGCCCATCGCCTGGCGCCAAAAATCCACCAAAATCGGGAAGCCCTTCGCGACCGATTCAAAGGCAGAAGCGAACTTGAACGGCATCTGTACCAACTGATCACCCACGGTTAGTCCTTCGGAAACAGACTGACTCATGGTTGATTGCATGATCTCGCTGGACCACTGTTCCATCAGGATAATAAAAAGGACCTGCTTTGTCTCAAAGTAGTGATAAAAAGCGCCTTTACTCACATTGGCATGCCTGCAAATGTCCTGAACCGAGGTGGCGTCGAACCCCTTCTCCAGGAAGAGCTTTCCGCCAGCCTCGATCAATTTTTCGCGTGAAGT
>LUZV01000074.1 GCA_001603765.1 Anaerolineales bacterium Chloro_02
TAATAAAAATGCGCACGAGGTGGGTGAGGGGGGCACCCACGCCGTGCGCAACAATATTATCGCACGAAACCGTCCAAATGTCAAACCAAATTTACATAATTGGTAAACATTTCCCTATCAATTCTAATTAAATGCAGGTTGCGATCTTCGGCTAGCATTCGCTATGTCCGCAGGTGTAGCACTTGCGGCATCCTTCTTCGTTGATCATGGTCGCCTGTCCGCATTCAGGGCAGAGTTCTCCAATTTTGTGAATAGGTGAATCAATGCCAGGCATCATTATTTGCTCAGGAGGCTGTGCCGGTGTGACCTCTTCCTTCTCCCAATGCTGTTGGAACAGATATTCGTCCAGCGCTTTCGCGATGCCGTCGGGCAGAGAACGCACACGGTTGGGTCCAAACCCCAGCGATCTGCCTCCACCAATCCCGCCAAGCTGCTCCATGATCAGTTTCAGGCGTTCGCGCGGTTCCACAGGCGATGCCAGCCTCAGAATGTAGGAAATTAAGCGCCCCATCGCTTCAGAGTGCGCGGCGGTTTCGGAACCAGCTTTGGCGGTGTTAATGAAGACTTCAAATGGCTGAGATCCACCATTTTCGTTGATGGTAACGAAGGCTTTGCCAAGCGGGGTTTCAATGGAGTAGGTATAGCCGTGTAAGGTTCGAGGTCTGGGTTTCTTGGTGTCTTTCCAGAATGAGGGCTGAACTTCCTGACCATTTTCAAATAAGGACAGATTTTGAGCTGCAGCAGGATCTTTCTTTTCCATGGTCGCCTTTGTTTCCAGCACGACCTTATCGCGGGAACCTGTAATGTAGACGGTAATTCCTTTGCAGCCGAGCTTCCAGGCTGTGATAAAAGCCTTACTAACTTCTTCTTCGGTTGTTCCTTCAGGGAAGTTGATCGTTTTACTCAGGCTGTTGTCCACAAAGCGCTGAAGCGCAGCCTGGATGTGAATATGCTCATCCGCGGTAATATCCGATGAAACCGCGAACACATTGCGGATATGCTGCGGAAGCTGCTCAATGTGTTGGCAACTGCCTTGTTCGATGACGTGTCGGATGATTAATTCTTTGGTTTCTTCCGGCAAACTGGCTGCATTGAGCGCTTTTTGGAAGAAGGGGCTGACGTAGTTGAGCAGCACATCTTTGCCGTTATCGTTCATGTGGCGCACATATGCCAGGGCGAACACTGGTTCGCAGCCATAGCCTTCACAACCGGCTACGGTGGCAATCGTACCGGTGGGGGCGATAGTGGTTTGCGCGGCGTTGCGGATGCCGTGCGCGCGTATTCCGTCGGTAATTCGCTGCCAATCCAGTTCCGGGCGCTGCCAATCGCGTTTGTAGGGCGCTAGCGGTGTGGGCGGCTGCCAGGTGAGATTGTTTGGATCATAGATGCTGCCTTTGATAGCTGGGAAGGGTCCGAATTCCTCTGCCATTTCGATGCTGGTTTCCATCGAGAAATAGCGGATAAATTCCATGACCTGACCGCAAAACTCAAGCGACTCTTCAGAACCGTAACGCACACCGCAGTGGTACATCAGGTCTGCCAATCCCATAATGCCCAGCCCAATTCGGCGCGCATTAATCGCGGCGGCTTTCAGTTCCGGCACAGCAGGCACGTACGCGTTTTTATCTACCACATGGTCCAGGAAGCGCGTGGCAGTTTTGGTTATCTGGCGCAATTTTTCCCAGTCAACCGTGCCGCCTTCCCCGAGCATCTGAGAAAGGTTGATGGAACCGAGGCAGCAATTCTCATAGGGGCCAAGCCATTGCTCACCACAAGGGTTGGTAGCCTCCAGTTCATAAAGATGCGGCACGGGGTTAGCTCGATTGGCGGCATCGATGAATAGAGCGCCTGGTTCACCATTATGATGTGCCTGACGAACAAAGAGGTCAAAAAGCTTCCGCGCCTTAATGGTTTTGAAGACTTTTACAGGCACGCCGGATTGTTCGGCTGTGTCGATAGTGCCGCGGAAAGTTTTATAGGCGGGGTGATGCACATCGGGAAATCGCAATTCCCATTCGGCGTCAGCTTCCACCGCCTGCATGAACTTGTCGGTTATCCCAAGTGAGATATTAAAGTTTGTGATCGCCATTTCGCCGGTTTTACACTGGATAAAGGCTTCCACATCCGGGTGATCCACTCGCAGCACTCCCATGTTGGCGCCGCGGCGCGTGCCTCCCTGGGCAATTTCGCCAAAGGCATTGTCGTAAACCTTAAGAAAGCCAACCGGACCGGTTGCCTGACCAGCTGACGTGTTGACGATGGAGCCCTGAGGGCGGAGCTTTGAAAAGTTGAAGCCGTTGCCGCCGCCAGTTTGTTGGATCAGCGCGGCGTTGCGCAGCGAGCTGAAAATCCCATCCGAAGCGCGCCCCATATCATCCGAAATGGGCAAAACAAAGCAAGCAGCCAACTGCCCGAGGGGTGTGCCGGCGCCGGTGAAAGTGGGCGAATTTGGAAAGAACGATTTTGAAACCATCATGCGGTAAAAAGCTTCCGCCAATGAAGCTTGGTCATGCTCCCTTTCGGGAACGTTGGCAATATGCCAGGCTACCCGCCAAAACATCTCATCAATGCTTTCAACCGGTTGACCGTCGTTACCGCGGCGGATGTAGCGCTTTGCGAGCACCTGGCGCGAGTTGTCAGTCAACTCGATTTTTGGCAAACCTTCCGGAATTGGAGGTGTATGGAATGTTCCCATAGAAATATCAGATGTACTTGTCATGATGGTCCTTTGCAATTTATTGTTCTTCTTCAGAAAGCAGGTGGTCAATTTCGTCGCGGATGGCATGCAGATCATCCATGCGCAGATAGACCGACGCGTAGCGGATATAGGCAATATGGTCCAGTTCTTTAAGCCCTTTTATTGCGAGATCCCCAACCACGCGCGAGTTAACTTCAGATCGCCCCCGTTTTTGGAGCTCCGCTTCAATTTCGTTTACCAGGTTATTTAGAGAAGACGCGGAAACCGGCCGTTTTGTGCAGGCGGTTCGCAAACCTGCTAACAATTTTTCGCGGTCAAATTCCTCACGCGTGCCGTCGCGCTTGATGAGGAGGGGCGTCGCGAGGATGACACGCTCGATCGTGCTGAATCGCTGATGACAGTTAAGACACTCGCGACGGCGGCGGATGAAATTGTGGTTCACATCTTTAGTCGTGTCGATCACGCTCGACTCTGCGGCCAGGCAGTACGGGCACTTCATAAGAAACTCCTGATAAAAAATAAACCCCTATATATAGGGGATAGAAATTTATTTCCCCTATATGTGGCGAGAAAGATTGTAGCACAGCATGAGGGTTACAACAAGAAAAAATAGGTTAACAACCTTAAAAAATGTAAAATTTTAAGACAAGCCGAAAATGTGCGCGTAGATTGCGTGTTTCTCGTTCAACAGACCAATTTTTACAGGTCTCAGTGATTCAAAAAATGGCTTTTACTGGATATAAAACGAAAGATAATGACCGCGGCGAGCGAGTTTCTCTTTTTAACTCACCTTGTAGACAGGGGAAAGAACATGATTGTCTGAAAGACCAATCAGAAGCCAATGTCACTACACAGGGTGCGTTCAGGCAGGATTGATTGCCTCGCGGATCAGGTAAACCATTGCGGAGTTGTGCCAAATCCCTGCCTCCAATAGCTGGAAGCAGGGATTTTTTGCACTATCAGAAGATCCTGCCGATCTAGTTGTTCGCGCGTTTGTTAAGTTCCCGGCGCACAAACGCGGGGAGGTTAATATCCACGTCGCTCGTATAGACATAATCATCCTGTTTTTTCGTCTGCGCGGATTGAGCGCTACTGCCGCTTTGGGTCCGGGTTTCGCTGACGCTTAGCCGGTCCTGCTGCTGACGGGGGAGTTCCTGACGAAAAAAAGCGGGCTCCGCCTCCCGGGGAGGCGTCGGGCGATCAAAACCGGTGGCGATCACAGTAATGCGGATGTTGTCACCCATGTTTTCGTCAATCACCGCGCCAAAGATCATATTCACATCCTGGCTGGCGGTCTCTTTAATAATTGCTGCTGCCTGGTTAACTTCAAATAGCGACAAGTTAGGACCGCCGGTAACGTTGAACAAAATGCCACGGGCGCCAGTAATGGTAACATCCAAAAGCTGGCTGGAAATCGCCTGTTCTGCCGCGACTTTGGCGCGTTCTTCGCCTGAAGCCTGCCCAACAGCCATCAAAGCGGCTCCGCCTTCGGACATGATCGTGCGCACATCGGCAAAGTCCAGGTTGATTAATCCCGGGATCGTGATAAGTTCAGAGATACCCTGAATACCCTGGCGCAGCACGTCATCTGCCATGCGGAAGGCATCGTTGAGACCAACATTTTTATTGACGATTTGCAGCAGGCGATCGTTGGGGATGACGATCAGCGTATCGGCGTGTTCTTTAAGCAGCAGCGCGCCTTTTTCAGCAGACTGGGCACGATGAGCGCCTTCGAACGCGAATGGGCGGGTTACAACGGCGATGGTGAGAGCGCCGATTTCCTTGGCAATTTGAGCCACAACTGGCGCAGCGCCGGTGCCCGTTCCGCCTCCAAGCCCTGCGGTCACGAAGACCATATCCGCGCCCTTGAGGACTTCGTATAATTCTTCAGCGGATTCCTCTGCGGCTGCCTGGCCGATTTTTGGATCGCCTCCCGCGCCGAGTCCACGTGTGGATTTATCCCCGATGCGAACACGCGTTTGAGCCTGCGACCGGAGCAGTGCCTGGGCGTCTGTGTTGATCGAAATAAACTCGATCCCTTGCAGCCCTTCGGCAATCATACGGTTGACAGCGTTGCAGCCACCGCCGCCAACGCCAACAACCTTGATGCGAGCGAATGATTCAGTCTGTTTTGCTTCCATTTTTGATCTCCTCTAATTGTGCGTATAACATTAAAACGATTACGGCAACATCCGCCTCAGCCACTGGATAAAGCCATCCGCATTGACTTTGCCATTTGACTTTGACGATTTACCAGGTCGTTCAGGAACGATCTGGGTTGATTCACTGAAAAGAATTCCCCAATCCAAAAGACCAACGCTGGTCGCGTAGGCGGGGCTTGAGATCTGATCAGTTAATCCGACCATGCGTTCGGGTTTGCCTAAGCGGGCTGGCAGCCCGATGACTTTGTTGGCGAGTTTACGCGCGCCTGGCAGGAGGCTCCCACCGCCGGTAAGCACGATTCCTGCCGGAAGCAGCGAGTCGTATCCAGAATATTTGATTTCCTGGTGCACCATCATGAAGATTTCTTCAACACGCGCCTCAATGATATTCACTAATTCACGTCGGCCAACCTTGGTGCTGTGGTCCGCTCCGAAACTGATAACGTTGAACGATTCATCTTCATTGATATCGTCTAAAACCGCATAACCATGCTTCAGTTTGACTTCTTCTGCCACCTCGAGCGGCAAGCGCAGCCCCTGAGCGATATCGGACGTGACGAGGTCGCCGCCGACGCCGAGCACATTGGCATGGAAGACATCGCCTTTGACATAGATTGCCACGCTGGTTGTGCCAGCCCCGAGGTCGATCACTGCCGCGCCCATTTCCCGTTCAGTTTCCGAAAGGATGCTCTCACCGGCAGCCAGTGGGTTCAGCACAAATTGCGAAACGTCAATCCCCGCCATGGTGATGCACTGACGCACATTTTCCATTGAAGTTGCGGCGCTTGTGATGATATGCGCCTCAACTTCCATGCGGAATCCGTGCATACCGACGGGTTGGCGGATGCCTTCTTGCCCGTCCACACTGAAACCACGCTGGATCACATGGACAATCTCGCGGTTATGGGGCACGGCGATTGCTTGAGCAGAATCCAATGCCCGGTAGACATCTTCCTGATCGATCACCCGCCCAGAGACCCCAACCGCGCCTTTGCTGATAGTGGAAGACACCTGCATGCCAGCCAGGTTGACGATTGCTGAGTTGATTTCGAAGCCGGAAGTGCGTTCGGCTTTCTCGATTGAACGAGCGATGGATTCTGAGGCTGCCCTGGTATCGGTGACGATTCCTTTTGAGATGCCTTTGGATGGTTCGATCCCAACCCCCAAAATCCGCAAGTTGCTGCCGTTTTCAACTCTGGCAACCAGTGTGCAAATTTTTGATGTTCCAACATCTAATCCAACAACAATCGGTTCTTCTTCCATAATTAATGCTCCAAACGGTAATAAGGTGCGTGTAGAAACTCCATACTGATCAATACGGGTTGCAAGTTTCTATCCAGAATAACTTCAACGATCTTGGCGTACTCAAGAAGTTTCATGTCGATATCCTTGTCGTTGTCGCCAAAGAAAACCTGCCAACCGTGAGGGTCAACCCAGCCGAGCCCATTCTTGGGGGAATAGAGCATCTGGCTTTCAGCCGGCTTTATAGCGTTCAGTTTCTGAACGCTTCTGACAAAAGCAGGGTCCACGAACGGCAATTCTTTTTTAGGTTCTTCCGCGGTATCAGCCGTCTGAGTTTCGGGCGACACCCAACCGATTGGGTGAGGAGGTTCGCCTTGGGCATAGACGTGTATGGGCAAGGTTGCCTCTCCGCGGACAGCAAATGTGTAGCCGTCCTGGTCAATCCAGTAGGTAGCTTCGTCATTAATCAACCACAACAGCGCCGGTATTCGTTCCTGAACGACAATTTCCAGCCCTGAGGGCATCTTTACCGCGACATTCGCTGACTTGATATCTGAAAATTCTTTGAGAATACGGCTTTCAACTTCGCTGGGGATGACGCTGATGATGGATTCGTCATGCAGCTTCAATTTCTGGCTGATTTCTTCCGCAGGCACCCGGACGCCTCCGTTTACGCTTACCTGGCTGATAGCGAAGCCGTCTGATGCGCTCATCAAGTATAGTAGGACGATCATTCCAACTGCAATCAAGCCAGAAAGCATGCGCCACGACAGGCGCAGTTGAGGCAAAGAGGGCAGGCGCACTTCAGAACCAGGCGTGCTGGTGGGCATATAGACTCTGCTGCGGCTGCGAGTAGCCGCTCCGCGGCTGTATTGAACGTTGGAATACGATCGGCGCGAAACGACCCTTGAAGCGTTCTGAGCGTCCCTTGAGGCGCGCACAGAAGGGCTGCTGGGGATGGGTTTGCGCTTCGCCGGTTCGATCTTCCGGCGTGCCCGCACCTCATCTGCCCTGGTTGTCTTGTTGGATCCGCCTGCCATCTTAATCCTCGTACTTCCTGATGGTTTCATCTTGTTCTGCTTTACGCTCCAACGCCAACTCCACCAACCGATTTACAAGCTCGGCATACGTGAGACCAGAGTAGAGCCAGAGTTTGGGGTACATGCTGATTTCTGTAAAACCGGGCATGGTATTGATTTCATTGAAATAGGCTTTACCAGTGGTCTTATCGATCAAAAAGTCTACGCGCGCCAGCCCCGCGCCATCGATTGCCTGGAAGGCGGTTACCGCGTATTGCCGCAGAAGGGATGTTTGAGCTTCGGATAGGGGAGCTGGGATGGCAATCTCGGGGTCTCCGGATTCGTATTTATCCTTGTAGGTATAAAATTCATCCCCCGGAACGATCTCGCCCGGAACAGTGCATTCAACTAGCGTGTTGCCTAAAACACTGATTTCAATTTCACGCGGGCTGATACCGCGTTCCACCAGAACGCGCCGGTCAAAGCGCGCGGCAAGTTTCAAGGCTTTTTCAAGTTCCTGGCGGTTGCGAGCTTTGCTGATGCCGACAGAAGAGCCCAGGTTGGCGGGTTTGACAAACAGCGGATAGGGGGCTACCTTTTCTGCGGATTC
Organism: Anaerolineales bacterium Chloro_02; assembly: GCA_001603765.1. GTDB lineage: Bacteria > Chloroflexota > Anaerolineae > Anaerolineales > Anaerolineaceae > Mesolinea. The sequence continues at coordinate 7,732 of LUZV01000074.1, forward strand.
GATCGTCCTAGCAAGATCCGAATTAATGTCACGCCGAGAATAAACCGCGTACTCTAATACCGGAATGCCAAAGGACTGCATGACGTGCTTGCAGACAGCTTTATCCATCGCGACGGAGGAGGCAAGCACCCCAGCGCCCACGTAAGCGCAATTGTGCATCTCAAATAACCCCTGCACTGTGCCGTCTTCACCAAATGTGCCGTGCAGGACTGGGAAAATAACATCAATCTGGGCAACGCGTATGAGCTGATTCTTGCTTCGGGTGTAAAGATATGGTTTGTCGCCGTCGTCCATTATCACAGCTTCATGGAGTTCCCCAAGATTACCGGTCCGAAAAGCTTCATGCGCGTTTTGCCCAAAAAGCCAGAGGCCATCGGTTGTGATCCCGACCTGATAAACCTGGTATTTGTCTCCATCCAGCGCCTTTAAAACAGACTGCGCTGACCGCAACGAAACGGCATGTTCGCCCGAACGTCCACCAAAGATCAAAACAAGATTAAGCTTTTTAGTCATCTTCAAAATCACCTAACAACTCAATTTCCAGCCGTAAACTGACATCGAATTGTTCTTTCACGGTTTTTTGTGCCAGGCGGATCAGCCTGTAGTAGTCCTGCGCGGTTGCCTCGCCATCGTTCAAAATGAAATTAGCATGCACGGTGCTAAAAGACGCGTGCCCAGAGGAAACACCTTTCATACCAGCAGCTTCGAGCAGCCGACCAGCGAAATCTCCTTTGGGGTTTTTGAAAGTCGACCCAAAGGATGGCCCGACAGGTTGAGTTCGGCGTCTTTTTTCGGTCAGTTCTTCCAGCAGCCTTTGTGTGACCTCCGGTTCAACCTTGGTACCCGCGAAACTGGCGCTCAAAATCACAACTTGCTCGTTTTCGCGCTTGAACTTGCTCGAGCGATATTTGAAACCCATTTCTTCACTGTTCAGGTTTTGTTCGCCAGCGGCTTTGGTGATAACCTGAGCCTGAAGAAGGCATTTGGAAACATCCGTTCCGTGCGCGCCGGCGTTGCCGTAAACCGCGCCGCCAACCGTACCCGGGATGCTGTTTGCCCATTCGAAGCCTGAAACGCCGCGCAGACTTGCCTGACGTGAAACCGCGCCAAGATTGGCTCCGCCTTCGGCAAAAATAACGGGTTGCTCGCCTTTGGTATCAATGCGGACGTTATGGCAGCGGTCGTGCACCATCACCCCGGCATATCCGGAGTCGCTGACCAGCAAGTTGGAACCGCTGCCCAGGATGCGAAAAGGTACGTCCAATTCCCATAGAGTTTTCACTGTGCGCCGCATTTCATCGGCGGTGTAAACAGAAATCATCCCGAGCGTTGGTCCGCCAACGCGCGTGGTGGTGTAATTCGCCATGCGCACATTTTCTTGCAGCTTGTCGCCAAACAGCGCCTGAAGTTTTCTTATTGGCAGATCAGACATTCTGCCTCCTTGCTTCTAATCTTTGGCAAAGCATATTCGCAAATTCCGGACCTTTGCCCGCGGAAAATACAATCACCACATTTAACCCCGAGGCTTCCGATGCCACATAATCCGCGGCGTCGGCAAAGCTTTCGATATACACAGCCTTCGCGTCGGCAACCTCATGAGCGATTTGGCTGGGCGTGTCAGTTTCAACTGTTTCCCTGGCGGCAAAAGTTGGCAGGATTACCACACGATCCGCGCGCTCCAAAGCTGCGGAAAAGCCTTCGCGCATGCGATCGGTTCGCGAGTAGGTGTGTGGTTCCCAAACCGCCCAGAGACGGTGATCAGGATATAGCTCCCTGGCGGCTTCAAGGGTGAGGTTGAGTTGGGTAGGGTGGTGACCGTAGTCATTGATAACAATCGTGTCGCCTTTACGGCAAACCGGATCAAAACGACGCTCCGCACCCTTAAACTCAACCAGGCTTTCGCGCGCCAAAGCGGGGTCAAGCCCAAGCTGATGCAGCACCGCCAGCGCGCCGGCGGCATTCAATAGGTTGTGCCGTCCGGGCAGGCTCAACGCGAAACTTCCTAAGACTTGTTGAGAAGGTTGATGCAGCAGCGAAAAACTGTAGCCTTCACCATTCCAACTGACGTTCTGGGTTTGGTAGACACAATCCGAGCTGTAACCATAGGTGTGAACGTTTACGCCCTCAAATTGATTTTTTGCCAAAAGCTCGCGCACGCCTTCGTCCTCAGCGCACGCGATCACCGCCCCGCCTGGTTGGGTGCGGCGGATGAAATCGGCAAAAGCTTTCATGTAGATTTCCGGCGTCGTGAAAAAATCTGGATGGTCATACTCAACGTTGGTTAGCAGGCTGATTTTTGGATTTAAGCCCAGGAACATATAGTCATATTCATCGGCTTCGATCACGAATAAATCACCCGAACCGGCATGCGCGTTGGTAGCAAGCGGACGGATTTGAGCGCCAAGGATAAAGGTCGGGTCTAGCTCCAGCCAGCGCAGCATCACAATGAGCATGGCTGTGCAGGTTGTCTTGCCGTGAGAGCCGGCAACCGCGAGGGTCTGATAACCAGACGTAAGCACTGGCAGGAACTCGCTGCGCTTCAACACTGGGAGACCCTTCGCGTAAGCGGCGATCACTTCGGGATCGTCATCATGGACGGCGGAAGAGCGCACGATGATGTCGGCTGACAAAGCCAGCTCAGGGCTATGCCCAACAAAGGTTTGCGCGCCTCCGGCGGTAACGGCTTCAAAATAGCGCGAAGTCGTTTTATCGGTTCCGCTAATTTGCCAGCCTTTTTCAAGGAGCAGCAGCGCGATGGCTGATATGCCTGTTCCGCCTATCCCGATGAAGTGGACTTTGCTCATTAGATCATCACTCCGATCATGATCAAAACTGCGATGGCGATAGCCACGTACAATCCGTTACCTGTCAGCAACCTGGGTATCATGTTTTGCAGGAGTTCGATTGCGTGCTTTCCGGATTCAGTTGCCGCATCCGGGGGGATAATCCAGCTAAAGGGGTAGCCAGCCTTGGCGATAAAGAACCAGGCCGAGCCTACCAGTAAATAGCCGTTAAACCCCCCGATAACAGCGCCAAGGATCAAATCGATTGGCGCGTCTCTTTCAAAGCGACCCGACTCTGAGAAGCGGCGGAACGCGGGGGTTTGATAGCCAAAGAACCCACACATAAAAATCACGATTAAACTGAGCGTGAGCGCCTTCGTGCCAGACATATCACCAAACAGCCTCGGCAGAACTTCCTGGATGATGAAGAGCGCCAATATGCCCGAGACGACCACAACCAGCTCTTTCCGTAAGCCGCGGATCGCCCCGATCGCGCCGAAGACCATCACGAAAATGTAAAAGAAAAAGTTAAGCGAAACCATGGTTAAACTACCGCCTCCGCTAATTCATAAAGCAGGCTAGCAATTTTCTCCGCCGCTTGAGGTTGAGAAAGAGCCTTCATGGCACGGCGCATGTGCTGCAGGCGTGCTTCGTCTTGGACAAGCGCGTCAATTTGTGAAAGGAGCTGGTTTTGGAGGTATTGATCTTCCAGCAAAACGGCGGCTTCACGCTCTACGAGATAGTCGGCATTCACTTTTTGATAGCGCCAGGCATAGGGATACGGGACTAAAATGGCGGGTAAGCCAAAGAAGGGGTACTCGCCGAGCACAGACGCGCCAGCTCTTGAAATAACCAGATCGGCGGCTGCATAAGCCGCGCCCATTTCATGAAGATAAGGGAATGCCTGATAGGTTTGAGGTCTGTTCTGAGTGGCTTCTCTTACGACTTCCCAGTCAAGGTGCCCGGTCAGATGGATGACCTGATAGCGCCCCAGGAGTTCATCCAGGTTGGCAAGGACAGCCTTGTTGATGGATCGCGCGCCGCTGCTGCCGCCAGTGAACAAAATAACGGGCTTGGCGGCGTCAAAGCCGAAATAAGCCAAAGCTTCTGTTTTGGTCCATTTCATCATATCCTGACGGATTGGGTAGCCTGTCACTTCAACGCTCGCTTTCTTTGAGAAAAACCGGCGCGAATCGTCCACGCTGACCGCGATCCTGTCTGAAAATCGCGCGAGTGTTTTTAGCGCCAGTCCGGGTTCGATGTCCGGCACAAACAGGAGTGTGCGCACTTTCAGACCAGCCAATGCCATAGGAATCGCCACATAGCCGCCTGTAAAAAGCAACACATCGGGCTTGAAGTCCTTGAGGATTTGCTTTGACTGCTTGTAGCCCTGCCATAATTTCACCAAATTCCCTGGCAACTGTCGCAGTGAAACCCCGTGAACACCAGCCGCGCGGATGCCGCGATAGGGGAGGTTCGCGCGTTCCACAAGCCCGGCTTCCATGCCGCCTTCGCTGCCAACCCACAAGACCTGAGTGTTCTCATTTAATCTCTCCGTAACGGTCAGCGCCGGATACACCCCGCCGCCAGTCCCGCCCGCGCAAATTAACAGTTTCACTGGTGCCACTCCTTTCGGGGATTTTTTTACTCGAACCCTGACGCGCCACGTTCATCACGATCCCGATTGCTGCCATGGTGGCTGCCATACTTGAGCCGCCCGCGCTGATAAAAGGCAGCGCGTTCCCGGCGACGGGAAGTAAACCAACAATCACCATGAAATTTATCATTGCTTCAATGACTATCCAACTTGTCAAACCAAACGAAATGAGGACGCCTAATTGGTCTGGAGCATTCCGCGCGATTTTATACCCGCGCCAGATCAAGAGGACAAAAAGGCTAACTACGAATAGCGCGCCGACAAGACCGGTTTCTTCAGTCAATACAGCGAAAATACTGTCGGTATGAGGAAGTGGCAGACCGGTGAACTTGGTGTTTGCCTTGCCGAGACCCACTCCAAAAATTCCACCTTTGATTATTGCTTCGAAAGTTCGCTTGATATGATAAGAGCTCTCATTTGGGTTCTGAAGTCCGGCAATGTATTGCGCAAATCGGATTTTTCCGGTGGGCATGACATTAATCAGGAAAATAAAGCCCAACACGCCAACCGCGACCACGATAGCGACATGCTTCCAATCGCCTCCAGCCAGAAAGAGCAGCATGATTCCTAACACAAGAACAGTGATGCCAGCGCTCAGGTCAGGTTGGGCGAGAATGAGCGCCACAATGAAGCCGACGCCAAAAGAAAGGGGCGCCAGGTAGTTCCTGAAATCCTTCAACATATCTTTTTTGTTGGTCAGCCAGACTGAAAGATAAAGAATTGAGACGAGTTTGGCGAATTCTGCAGGCTGGATTGAGCCGCCTACCAATGAACGAGCCGAGTTGTAGCGAACTTCTCTGATTACCAGTACGATCAGAAGCATAATAATTACGCCCGCCATCATCCAGACAACTAAATTGCGATATCGGTGATAGTCAAAGAAGCTCAAAGCGGCTGCGCCAATCACACCTAACACAACCCAAATCACCTGTTTGAAGAAGATTTCATTCTGGCTCTTACTCTTAGTAACGCTCAGGGAGGCATCCCAACTGGCAGAGTACACCATCAGCAATCCAATAACCAGCAGACTGGCGACAATTAACAGGAGCGCCACGTCAATGGAAAGCGTTTGCGAATTCGCGCGGCGGTTGGGTTTTGGGGTTGTTGCGTTGATCATAGTTCGTTCACCCATTCTCTAAAAGCCTGCCCTCGTTCTTCAAAATCTTTGAAGGCATCGTAACTGGTGCATCCAGGTGAAAGGAGCACCACATCGCCCGCTTCAGCCTGGTTGTGAGCGGTTTTGACAGCTTCTTGCAAGGTGGAGCAGCGCACCACGGAGCGCATTGCCTGCCCAGCTTTTTTGGGACCAATGGCTTCCGCGATCAGCTCGCCAGCTTCGCCAAAGATGATCACGCGCGACACGCGCCTGCGGATCAATTGCGCCAGCCTATCCCAGGGCAGGTTCTTATCCCGCCCGCCAAGCAGTAAGACGATTGGCTCCTCGAAGGCGTTGATCGCGGCGATTGCGCGCTCGGGGGCGGTGGCGATCGAGTCGTTATACCAACGCACGCCGTCCAGCTCGCGCACGAGCTCTAAACGATGGGGAACACCCTCGAAAGACTCGATCCCAAGCTGAATGCCTGGCAGCCCGATAGTCGCGCCAGCCGCGATCGCGCAGGCAGCCAAAACATTGTAAAGATTATGTTGTCCGCGCAGATTAATCCAATCAACTGGCAGCAATTTAAGCTTATCTTTACCGATTTGCAGCATAATTTGGTCACCTTCGATGAAGGTGCCGTTTTCGCGATAACCCGGGGCTTTTAGTCCAAAGCTGATTACGTCCGTATGGGTGTGATTCAGTAAATTCCATGAGCCTTCATCATCACGGTTCAATACCGCCACATCGCCCTGGTGTTGAAAACGCAGGATGCGAGATTTTGCTTCAATATAGGCTTGCATCGAGGCGTGTCGGTCGAGATGGTTGGGGGTGATGTTCAAGACCGCGGCAACCTGAGGTGAGGTCGTCATCAGTTCCAACTGAAAGCTTGAAAGTTCCATGACCACAAGATCGTCTTCATCCATTTGATCCAGATCTTCAATCAGAGGATTGCCGATATTGCCGCCGACCCAGGCGCGATGGGCTTTGTTTTTCATCTCGAAGTGTTTCTGAGCCATCAAACCAACCAGCGCGGTGGTTGTGCTTTTGCCGGCGGAACCAGTGATGCCGATAACCGGTGCTGGACATTGTTCGAGGAAGATCTGAGAGTCGTTGCTGAGCTTAACCCCCCGGTTGCGGGCTTCAGTCAGGAAGGGGATCGTCAACGGCACGCCGCCTGAGACGCAAATCAAGTCCGCGCCTTCGAGCAAGCTCTCCGGATGACCGCCAAACGCGAATTGCACTGGCAAATCAGCCAGAGACGCGCATTGCGCTGATAACTCAGCCGCAGGTCGGGAGTCGGTCAGTACGACCTGCGCGCCTTGTTTTGCCAGATAGCGAGATATCGCTAACCCCTGGCGGGCGGCTCCCATTACAACTACTTTTTTTCCAAAATAATTCGTTTTCATCAGCTTATAAAGGTCAAACTAATTCCCAGCATGGCGCCAATCAGCTCGATGAGCCAAAAACGCATCACAATCTGGTGCTCTTCCCAACCGATCATCTCGAAATGATGATGGATTGGGGTTTTTTTGAAAACCCTTTTGCCGCCGGTTGCCTTGAAGTAAAACACCTGGATCATCACGCTCAGGACCTCAGCGGTAGGAATAATCGCGATTAAAGGCAGGAACAACCAGCGTCCGGTCATCAGGGCAACAACTGCCAAGGTCGCCCCCAGAGCCTGTGAACCAGTGTCGCCCATGTAGAGGGCTGCAGGCTTGCCGTTGAACCATAAAAAGCCAGCTAACGCGCCGATGATGCAAAAACAAAAACGACCGAGATAGACCTGCCCTTGCATCAGGGCGATAATTCCATAGGCGCCAAATGCGGCGATGGAAATCATCCCAGCCAACCCGTCAATCCCGTCGGTCAGATTGATCGCGTTGGAATAAGCAACGATTAAGAAGGCTGCCACAACCAGATAAAACCACCCCATGTTAATTGGGGCAACTGAGGCAGGCCAAAAAAGGTGAGGAACCAAGAGGATATCCTTAAGCGCGTAGGCGATGATTAATGCTAAAAGACACTGCAGTAAAAACTTAGTTTTTCCTCGCATGCCGAGTCCGCGCCTTGGTCCGCGGATCCCTTCCCAATCGTCAATCGCGCCGATCAGAGCAAAACCCCACATCGCGGCAAGCGGCACGAGTATGGATGAGCCAATTAACCGCGAGCCAAATAACGAAACCGCGTTCAGGATCACTGTCAGCAAAGTGATTGGGATCAGGAACATGAACCCGCCCATCGTGGGAGTGTTCATCTTCGCCATATGCGATTGAGGGACATCAATGCGGATGATTTTGCCAATATTCAATTTACGCAGCATCTGCACAAAAGGACTGCCCCAGATGACGGTGAGCAGAAAACTGATACTGCTGATGGCGATTGCCAGAGATGAGCCTTGCATTATTTCACTTCCTCCAGGGCTGCCACAATTTTCTCCATATGCATGCTGCGCGAACCTTTGATCAGAGCGATATCACCGGTTTTTAAACTTGTCAAAAGATAATCAACCGCGCCTTGATAGCTGCTAAACCAATGAATTTTTTCGGATGGAAATCCGTTATCGATAGCGGCATCGCGAGTGATCAGGCTGCGAGTGCCAACGAGAACGATTTCATCTGCCACTTCAGAAGCTCGCGCGCCGATCTTGGTGTGTCCTGCTTCCTCGTAGCGTCCGAGTTCGAGCATATCGCCAAGGACCGCTACCTTTCGCCCCTTCAGATCGGCTAATAAGTTTAGGGCTGCCATTGTGGAGTCAGGTGAGGCATTATACGTGTCGTCAATCATGACAGCGCCAGAAGCGGTTTTGACGGTGACGATGCGCAACTGCACGCGGTCGTCTTTGAAGGCGTCAAAGATCCAATCCCAGTCCAAGCCTAAATTGAGCGCCACTGCTGCGGCGCGCAGCATCGTATAAACAGAATGGCGGCCGATCAGTGGGGCGGTGACGTAAAAACTTTCACCCTGGTAGTGCACACGGCAGCGAATGCCATCCAGACCGCGGCTCTCAATCTCATCAGCCCAAAGGTCTGCCTCTGAGTCGAGCCCGTAATAAAAAACTCTCGCCTTGGTCTGGTTTGCCATGGCTTTCACATAGGGGTCGTCATAGTTCAGGATCGCCAGCCCATCCGGGGAGGCAGGCAAAGCCTCAACCAGCTCTGCTTTTCCGCGAGCAATGTCTTCAATGGTGCCCGCGCGTTCCGCGTGGACGGTTCCAACGTTGGTAATGACCCCTATCTGTGGATGGGCAATGTCGCAGAGTAGTGAAATTTCCCCTGACACGTAGAAACCCATTTCAAGGACAGCCACTTTATGCTTCTCGTTCAGAGAAAGCAGAGTTAACGGCAGACCGATTTCGTTGTTCATATTGCCCTGGTTTTTCAGGGTTTTCATTTGACCTGCCAAAATAGAGGCGGTCAGATCCTTGGTGGAGGACTTTCCGACGCTGCCGGTGATGCCGACAACCATTAGGTTGTGCTGAAGCCGCCAGTATTTCGCCAGCGTCTGGAGCGCCAGAAGCGCGTCGGCTGCATGAAGGCTAAAAGGAGGCTTATTTGGCAACTCAAAGGCTTCTGCGGTGATGTCAACCACCGGATAGGCACTTTCAAAGGCGTGATCCGTCAGAGCGAGAACCGCGCCATTTGCAAACGCCTGATCCACGAACTGATGCCCGTCTGTGTTCTCGCCTTTCAGCGCCACAAACAGCCCGTTTTCGCCGACACAACGGGAATCAATACAGCCGCAGGCAATCACAAAATCCTGCTGGATTTTATATTGCGCGTTAGGCGCGAGGGCTTTCAGAACGTGGCTTAGTGTTAGCATGCCTCTTACTCCGTAACCGTCAGACTACTGCCGGGCTTGACTGCCAGGCGAACATTGTCGGGCGGAATGTTCATTAATACCACCAGATCGCTTACCAGGTCCGAGAAGACCGGCGCGGCAACCTCAGAGCCCCAGATGGAGATCTCAGGTTTTTCGAGCCAGATATAAACCAGGAACTTTGGATCCTCAGCAGGTCCCCAGCCAACAAATGAAGTGTTGGTGGTGCTGCTGGTATAGCCGAGCGGCGTGGCAATTTCACCCGTGCCGGTTTTACCGGCAATGCTATATCCCTCGACCAAGGCGTTGGACGCTTCATTTTCGAGCGAGTTAACCAACATGGTCGTGAGGGTGCGGGCTGTTTCGGCTGAGATTGGTTTGCAGACGACAACCGGGTCGACATTATATTGTTTGCCATCAATCACCATCGCTTTTACCACATGTGGAGCCATCATTTTTCCTTCATTCGCGAGCGCGCCAATCGCCATGACCATCTGGATGGGGGTAACTGAGATACCCTGACCAAAAGAGTTGGTCGCCAGATCTACCTCGTACCAAAGTCCGTCTCCGGGCAGTTTCAGAGGCCAATGGCTTTCTCCGCCGAGGTCAATGCCGGTGTTGCGGTCGAAACCGAAGGATTTCAGGTAGGAATAAAAGCGATCCGGTCCAAGCTTTACGCTCAGCCACGCGAGACAGACGTTGAGCGAGTGCTGCATGCAACCGGTCATATCCACAGTTCCCCAGCCGCCCATGTTCCAGTTGTAGATGGTCGCGCCGCCGACTGTGATGGAGCCGGTATCGTTGAAGGTTGTATCAGGAGTGACCACGCCGGCGTCTAAAGCGGCAGCCATGGTAATAACCTTAAAAACCGAACCCGGTTCATAGGTGCTGCTGATGGCGCTGTTGAAGGGTGTTGGGTTGGGAAACAAGGCTGAGTAATCCCAATATTTATTTGGGTCCAGCCTTGGTGAGGTCGCCATAGCAATAATTTCACCGGTTTTAGGGTCATATACAACGATCGTGCCATTATCCGCGCCAGACCACTTGATTGCCTCATCCAACTTCTGCTCAGTGAGAGCCTGAATTTCGCGGTTGAAACTCAATTGAAGTGTGACGCCCGGCGGCACATCTTCGATGGAGGTGAGAAGGTTGGGGTCAATGGCAGAATAAACTAATTTGGGCTCGCCAGCCATCAGTTTGTCGTAAGCTTCCTCGACGCCAAAATACCCGATTCCGTTAGTACGGTCCAGAAAGCTGTAGAAGCCCAGGATATTCGATGCCAGCGTGCCTTCGGGGTAGCTGCGTTTATTATGAGCGGTCCACACCAATCCATTGAGATTCGGGCGCACCTCACCACGTTTGACGCTGCGGTTGGCATAATCTTCTTTGATCGCTTCCAGCTGAGCAATTTTGTCTTTTCCTGCAAAACCATCTAAAACAATGAAATAAGGATTGCCATTGCCTGGGATCATTTTGGTGTAGCCGAGAACAGTCGCGTAATCGATTCCCAACACACTTGAGGCAACCTCGGCGACGGTTTCTGGTTGAATGATGGCTTGCAGGTCTAATCCGACTTCGTAAATCACTTCATTACCTGCCAGAAGCCTGCCTTCAGAGTCATAGATACTGCCGCGTTCGGGGAAGATCGTGCGGTTGATACCTTGATAAGCTTCACTATCCGCAAGGATTTGCTTTGCGCCTTCGATGTTCTGAATGCGCACCATCTGAACGCCTACCGCGCCCGCGATCAAACTGCAAGCAACGCAGACAATTAAGAAACGAGTCCAATTTGTAGTTTTCACGGCGCGACCTCGCTGGGAGTAACTTGAATTGCTGGCGTTTCGGTTGGCTCACCGGGGAGATTGGGCTCCACAAACACTTTCAATCTTAGCCAATCCCACAGAGAGGCGGTGAACTCTGGCAGCAAAACTGGGGCGCTGATTTCGTCCGAGGTGGGCGGAGGCGCGAGCATCGGCTGTGAGGGAGGAACGTAGCCGGGCACTTCAAGGTACATCGCGGTCAGTGGATCCAGCAAGCGCATGTTTAGCCCTTTGGCGCGCTCAGCGAGAGATTTAGCCGAAGATGCTTCTGCATATTGCGTTTTGAGATCGTTGATGTCCAACTCCAGGGCAGTTACCTTAGCTTCCAGGCTCTGAATGCGCCGTCCTGTCGCGGCGGCACGACCGCTGATCATGAGATATACGCCGGCAACTGCCGCCACCCCAATCAGAACCAGCAAGAAGATGCCAATCCATTGGACCTGGGTGCGCCAGGGGGCTTGTTTATAGGCTTGTACAAGATTCTTTTTCATAGCCTTTTCCATGCAGTTTCCGTGCCATTCCTCTATAACTTCTCAATCACCCGCAGCTTCGCGCTGCGCGCCCGCGGGTTGCTTTCAACCTCTTCCGGCGATGCTGTGATCGGCTTGGAGGTCAATAATCGAACGCCTGCTTTGTGTCCGCAAGTGCAAATTAGCTGCTCTGGAGGGCAAATGCAGCCGCTACTCTCGCGCCTGAAAGCTTGCTTCACCAGCCGATCCTCGAGGGAATGAAAGCTGATGACGGCAAAGCGTCCGTTTGGGTTTAAAAGTTCGATCAGGTTCGGTATTGCCTGTTCAACAATTCTCAGTTCATCGTTCACTGCAATTCTCAGCGCCTGAAAGGTCCTGGTCGCTGGGTCTTGCTTTTCCCTGGTCCTGCCGATCGCGTTGCGCACAACTTCTGCCAGCTCGCTGGTGGTCAGCAGGGGTCTGGCGTTTACGATCGCGCGGGCAATGCGCCTGGAAAAACGTTCCTCGCCGTAGCGCCAGATAATGTCCGCCAGGTCGAATTCGTCCAGCGTGTTCACCAGATCAGCCGCGGTCTGCCCTTTGGTAGGGTCGAAGCGCATATCCAGCAGACCCTCATTCCTGAAAGAGAAGCCGCGCTGGCTTTGATCGAGCTGCATGGAAGAGACGCCCAGGTCCATCACGATCCCGTCTACACCATGCCAACCAAGCTGTTGGACGGCATTGGCGCTTTCAAGATAGGACAAGTGCCTCACATGCGCCCGGCTGCCAAAGGGGCTGAGACGCCGCCTGGTGAGGTCGATTGCCTGCGGGTCGAGGTCCAAAGCAAGAAGCTCGCCGTTAGGCGCGCATTCTCTCAGGATGCCTTCAGAGTGACCGCCAGCGCCGGCTGTGCAATCCAGATAGCGTTTCGGGCTGATGGGAGCCAGATATTGAATTGTTTCTTGGTAAAGTACCGGGCGGTGTGGGAAGGTGGCTTCGCTCACCGCTTACCTCAATTTCCTCTTGTGTTGATGTTAAACATTGCCCAGCGCTCAGCATTGGCTTTGGGGTCGCTATTCGCGTCTTCTTCCGCTTCGAGACGCTCAGGCGACCAGATCTCAAAACTGTCGCCCACGCCAATGATGACCACTTTTTCATCGATCCCGGCAAACTTCCGCAGGTGTGTCGGGATGAGGACGCGGCCAACGGTGTCATAGGTAAGCTCTGCCGAACCGCCCAAAATTTCGCGCCGCAAGGAACGCAGCCGGGGATCCGTGATGGAGATAGAGTTGATAGAATCGGCGATGATATCGAACTTGTCTTTGGAATAAGCCATTAGATTTCCGTCCAGCCCTTTGGTCACGCAGACAAGATCGCCAACCGTCTGTTCCCGGTAGGTGGAGGGAACGGTCATGCGGCCTTTCTTGTCGATATTGTGCTCAAACCTTCCGTAAAACATTTGTTCTAATCTCCCTTTAATTGCCGAAGCGCCGGGTGACCAGCGCTTCTATTCAACTTCGTGACACTTTCTGACACTTTATGACAATCTTGCACACATTATAGTACTTGGATTGCAAAAAAGCAAGAGATTTGGCATGCAATTTGCAAAGAAAGTTGGATTTTTCTTAATTTCGAGGGGTGGGATTGATAGTGCAATCCAAACTGCGCGTAGCCACGGTGCGCTGTGGGCTTTTTGCGAGGAAAATGGCATTAAAAGTCGGCGTTTTTTGGGGTTTTGCCGCCCCTTGCAGAAACGTTCTGCACAAGGTTTCTTTGGCAACCTGGAATGGTTATCGTCTTGCTGTTAACCCCCGGTTCCGATTACTCATTGAATTGCATTATAATCACACTATATGGGCACGCCAGGCATCCTTAATGACCGCTATCAACTTGAACAAACGCTGGGCGCAGGCGGCATGGCGATTGTCTACAAAGCCAAAGACCTAATGCTCGAGCGTTATGTGGCGGTAAAAGCCCTGCGAGAAGATTTCTCTCAGGACATTGCCTTTCGTGAGCGATTCCGCCAGGAAGCTAAAGCCGCAGCCAATCTTTCTCACCCAAATATTGTTACAGTGCATGATTTTGGTCTGGACCAGAAACATCTTTTTATCGTAATGGAATACATGCCCGGGACGGACCTTAAAACGGTCATCAAACAAAAGGATCGGTTTAGCGTTGTGGAAGCGTTGGAACTGATGATCCAGGCTTGCAGTGGGGTTGGGTACGCCCATCGCGCGGGTTTGGTGCACTGCGACATCAAACCGCATAATATGCTCGTAACACCAGAAGGGCGGCTTAAGGTGACTGATTTTGGCATCGCGCGCGCTTTGTCAACCATTTCGCCTGATGAACGCAGCGAAGTTGTCTGGGGCTCACCGCATTATTTTTCACCGGAGCAAGCCAGCGGGCTGCCGCCATCACCGGCATCCGATGTGTATTCGCTGGGGGTGATTCTCTATGAAATGCTGGCTGGCAGACTGCCGTTTGTAGCCTCTGATTCTGCTGAGCTTGCGCGTATGCATCGCGAAGACCTGCCTGTCGCGCCCCGTTACTACAACTCCAGCGTCCCTGCAAAGTTAGAAGAAATCATCCTGAAAGTGCTTTCCAAAGAGCCCTCGGCGCGATATCGCACTGCCGATCAACTCGGCAGGCTTTTAATGGGTTTATATGAAACCGAGCGATCGGTTCCCTACCAAAGTGAAAACCTACAGCCGCTGAACCGCTATGAACCAGCTCTCCCAGCTCAGAAACAACCTGAACCCGCTGCAATTCATACGCCCCCGACAGCGCCTCAACCCTACAACCCTCCAGAACCTCAGACCCCGGTTAGAGAGGTCTTTTCTCCGCAAACGAACCAGACAGATGT
>LUZV01000319.1 GCA_001603765.1 Anaerolineales bacterium Chloro_02
AATCAAGGAGCAAGAAACATTGTACGGAGAGATTGAGCAAGGAAATATAAATAAATATTGGATTTTTCAGTCGAACCCAAAGTATTACAACATCATAAGCGCAATGAACGATTATACCTCTATGAGTTTCACTGTTTCCAGGTATAAGGATGAGATTAAACCAGGAGACACAGTATTCATTTGGGTGTCTGGAGCACGAGCAGGAATTTACGCGATAACTGAAGTTATGTCCTATCCCTACTCTCCTGATTTTCCACCTCCTCCTGACCCTTATGACATAAATGACATATATGAAAAAGATAATACAAAAAAGGTGCAAATAGAAATAAAGAAGGTCCTGAAATCTCCATTGCTAAAAGAGCGACTAATAAATTATTCTGAACTTAAGGACCTTTCAATCATAGCCGCTCCTCAAGGGACTAACTTTAGGGTAAAGAAATCTCAAGGTGATCTGATACTGAAACTTGCCAACGAACATGAGAGTACTCCAATTTCTCTCCCGTTCGAGATAATGCCTTTCATTAAAGCACTTCAAACAGCAAATCTTCAGTTTGACAATCACTTCATTATTCGGTTTGTAGCCTCTCTGTTGGCGAAAAGATTCACTATACTAACCGGACTGTCAGGGTCCGGAAAGACAAAACTAGCCACAACCTTCGCGAACTGGATCTCAGAAAGCCAGGATCAGGTATGCCTCGTCCCCGTAGGCGCTGACTGGACTAATCGAGAACCTTTACTCGGTTTTTCAAACGCCTTGGTTAAAGGTTCTTATATCAAGCCAGACACTGGTGTCATAGATCTTTTGATTCGAGCTAATGAAGACCCATCAAGGCCTTATTTCCTAATCTTGGATGAAATGAACTTGAGCCATGTTGAAAGATATTTTGCGGATTTTCTTAGCGCTATGGAATCCGAAATGCCCATTCTGCTTCACCCGGATGATCAAAACGAGTGGAATGAATGCGATGTGCCCGCTACGATCTCAATTCCAAGTAATCTTTTTATCATTGGCACAGTTAATGTGGATGAGACAACTTACATGTTCAGCCCTAAAGTCCTTGATCGGGCTTTTGTGCACGAGTTTCGTGTTTCTTCAATGGATATGCAGTATTTCTTAGACAATCCACGCAAAGCAGATGTTACAAATATCTACTGTGGGGGGGCGGAAATGGCGAGAGACTTTTTAGCGAAAGCAGGAGCTTCCTATGGGGGATTTGTAAATTCTGAGGAGGTAAAGGCCAAAATCTTGCTGTTCTTTGATGAGTTAATTACTTTAGGATATGAGTTTGGATATCGGACTGCGTCCGAATTATTTCGATACGGTGCTATTTTAAGTACCTTCGATGAGATCGAGAATCTAGGGATCAACAATATCATCGATGCCGCGGTTGTCTCAAAATTTTTACCAAAAATCCATGGTTCACGTAGAAAGCTAGAACAGGCCCTAATTTCATTGTTTAAATTATGCCTCATAAACCCTGAAAGTGAAGACATCAATGATTATGTCTCCAGAAAAAAAGAAATTATAGGCAATACAAATATTGCACTTCCGATTTCTCTAGACAAAATTGTTAGGATGTATCGCCAGGTCATCCAGGATGGCTTCACGAGTTTTTCGGAGGCTTAGTGAACGAAGCTCGTTTATTGGGAACTCTCAGGGATGAACCGGTTGAACTGGTAATTTATCCAGATTCCCAAAACGATTTCCTTAGTGAGATATCTCAAGTAGACGCTGAAAGGTGGGGGGAAGCTATTATTCAACTTCAAGAAGGTTGTTCCTACCATTACCAAATTTCGAAGGAATTTCAACTCAATGAAATTCCAAGAATGGTTTACCCATTTACAAAACCTGAAAACAGTGGAGCAATCAAGACGGGGAACTACACAGGAACGTTTGCATTCACAGGCTATAAGACTACTGAACCCTCACAAACCATTATTTTTTTGGTTGAGATACGATCAAAAAAGACCGACTATCGAACCGCATATCGGTTCATGCTTGAAGAAATTGCGGAATTTAGCATTGATTTGATTTTAAGGCATTCTTCACCTGTAATTCAAACAATTGCCCCAGATTACAATCTCGATCACCGATCACTTTACCAAAAATTCGCGTTTATTAACTCAATCATCGGCACAGAAGAGTTTTTTGAGGCAATCAACCGAATTATCCGTTCACCTGTGACAAGATGGGCTTCAATAGAGACAAGTTCGGATATAAGGAAATCAAGAAAGTTTTCCAGACAAACAATGAGCCAATTTGCTTCCAGCCAGAGTCGGGTGCCTGTTCCAAGCGATTTAGTTAGTAAGTTTCCGTTTTCTTCTCTTCCTTCCAGAGTTACATTTGAAACGAAGCAAGACTCAATTGACACGCCAGAAAATCAATTTGTCAAACATGTTCTGACAGAATATTTCCTTATTTGCGACCTTGTAAAAGACAAGTTGCTCGATGGTAGTCGAGAAAAAATGGAAGCTGAAATCCTAACTAACAATCTTCGCAATGTGATTAGTCAGGCGTCGTTAAAAGAAATTTCACAACCAAGATCCTTGACAATAAACAGCCCCGTACTACAAAAAAAAGAGGGATACAGAGAGGTCTATAAATCCTGGCTAATGTTTGATCTGGGTTCTAAGTTAACGTGGACAGGTGGGGACGGTGTGTTTTTCGCTGGCAAAAAGGACATTGCTAAACTGTATGAGTATTGGGTTTATTTTAAATTATTGCGTATCATCGCAGATGTTTTTCCAAACTTTTCTGATTGTTTTATTGAATTGATAAAACCTGTCAGCAACGGTCTAGAGCTAAATTTACGCTCTGGCGTTTGTACTAGAAT
>LUZV01000075.1 GCA_001603765.1 Anaerolineales bacterium Chloro_02
GAAGGAGGCTGCATCAGCCCCCTGAGTTCCAGCGCAGTTTGTCTGACGTTCGTGCAGGATGCTGCCTTTAGTTATGTTAAAATAGACGCTTATGGACGTGAAAGTTGTCGCAACGAATAAAAAAGCGCGCTTTGAGTACTTCATTGAAGAGACTTATGAAGCCGGCTTAGTCTTGAAGGGCACAGAGATTAAATCAATCCGAACTGGTCAAATCAGCCTGCAAGAAGCCTATGTGCGCACGGACGGGAAACAAGCCTGGCTGGTTGGCGCGCATGTGGCGCCCTATGAGCACGCCAGCGCCGCCCAACACGACCCATCCCGCGAGAGGAAGCTGCTGCTGCACAAGCGTGAGATTAAATCACTTTGGGACGGGGTGAGGATCAAAGGTATGACAATTGTTCCGATCAAAGTCTATCTTAAAGCGGGCAGAGCCAAGCTTGAAATTGGGCTTGCCAAAGGTAAAAAACAGTACGATAAACGCGAGTCCATCAAAGAACGCGATATCGCGCGTGAGACTTCCCGCCGGTCGGGTGATTACTGAGCCTAATCTCTACAGATTTTGGCATGTCTGATCTTCATGGATATAATAAACACATGAAACTTAATCAAGATATCAGCCGAAGAGACTTTCTCAAGCTTAGTGGGATCGTTGCTGGCGCGGCGATGCTGCCCAGGTTTGAATCCGCCCGGAAAACACTCAACATGAGTTATCCGATTGGGAAAAAACTTGGCAGGGTTTGCGCAGGGGAGTACCGTTCGTGGATTGACCTGCGAACCGAGCCAAACATGGACGCGCCACTGACCACCCGGGTTTGGCGGGATGATGTTTTTGAGATCAAGCAGGAAGTAATTGCCAACAAGCTTGATTTCAACCGCTACAACCAGCGCTGGTACGAAACCGCCGACGGTTTTATCTATGCCCCCTTTGTCCAGCCGGTTAAAAATATTATCAACACACCGCTTTCCGCGCTGCCGTTGGATCAGGATGGAAAACCTGGCTTATGGGTTGAGATTACCCAGCCAGTCGTGAACATGGAGCTGACAAAATCACCCACGAACGCTTCTTCGTGGATTCGCGATTCGCAAGGTCTGGCTAAGCTTTACTATAGCCAGGTCTATTGGGCTTCGGATATTCGCCAGGCAAACGGCAGGACGGAGTATCTCCTATCCGAAAAGTACGGCGCGCTGCCGGATTACTATTGGGTTGATGCCGCTGCCTGCCGTCCGATCACGCATGAAGAAGTCAGCCCAATCCGCCCAGAAGTTGGCGACAAGCGCATACTGGTAAATTTGCAGACCCAAACGCTATCTTGCTTTGAGGGATCGCATGAGGTTTATTTCTGCGATGTTTCGACCGGATATATCAAAGAGGGCAAGTGGCTGACCCCACCCGAAACAACGCCGGTTTGGCGGAAGATGATTTCGCTCCACATGAGCGCTGGCGGCGTTTCGCAGTATGATTCGCCGGGAATTGGCTGGACTACTTTGTACCACGCTGATGGTCAGGCGATCCACTCCGTTTATTGGCACAACAATTTTGGTATCGCGCTTTCACACGGCTGTATTAATTGCTTGCCCGATGACGCGAAGTGGATTTGGCGCTGGACGAACCCTGTGGTGTCGTATTACCCGGGTGAGCTGACGGTAACTGGCGCGGGTAATTCAACCTTTATTCAAGTGATAGAGAGTTAACAGATCGGCAGCGAAAACCGATGGTTGAAGTCTTTTTACTCACCACCGATCCTGCCAGCGCAAGGGTTGAAAAAGTTAAAGCCTTGCTTGCGGCTTTACAAGAAGCCTACCCGCATCAACTCAGCCTGATTGAACTGCGCGAACAAGCGTTCTTCAGACGTCAGAGACAAGAAACCCTGATCGTTAGGGTTGAAGAGAACCAGGTGCCTAATCCAGAGGATGCTGAAACCCTTAGGCAAATGCTGTTCGAAGCCCATCAACACCAAAACTCGCCCGATTATCGTCCTGCCGCTCCAAAAGATAAGCTTAGTGGCAGAGAGCACGTTTCGTTGTGGTTTTCAAGGCATTATCTCGGGCTGATCAATGTGATCCTGGCTATTTACGCGCTGTTACCGGTGCTCGCGCCGGTTTTAATGAGGTTCAATTTTCCGGATCAGGCGGAAACGATCTACCGGATCTACCGTCCGCTCTGCCATCAGCTGGCATACCGCTCTTTTTTTCTTTTCGGAGAGCAGGCTGACTACCCGCTGGAAGTGCCACAGGGGTCTGGAAGGCTGACCTACTCGCTTGTATCGGGTAATGCCAATGAGGACTTGCAGGCTGCCAGTGAATTTGTTGGGGATGAAAAGATCGGCTACAAAATTGCCTTCTGCCAGCGCGACCTTGCCATTTACGCCTCGCTTTTGCTCTTTGGTTTGTTTTTTGCGCTAAGCGGGCGCAAAGCGAAACCGCTCCCCTGGTGGTTGTGGGTTCTTCTGGCGATCGGACCGATGGGGATGGATGGGGTTTGGCAGTTGGTCAGCAATTTACAGCTGCCTTTCCTTGGCTGGCTGCCAGCGCATGAGAGTACACCTTTCCTGCGTGTTTTGACAG
Source organism: Anaerolineales bacterium Chloro_02 (assembly GCA_001603765.1). Classification (GTDB taxonomy): domain Bacteria; phylum Chloroflexota; class Anaerolineae; order Anaerolineales; family Anaerolineaceae; genus Mesolinea. The sequence continues at coordinate 2,566 of LUZV01000075.1, forward strand.
GCGCTAGTTTTGGCTGGTTTACCGCCTGGTTTGGCATCCCGACGATTGAAGAAAGCGCTGGGCTGGACCGCGTTCGCCTTGAAGCCAAATCTGCAATAAAAGGACAGAGACCTTAATGCCATGAAAGAAATCCAAAACGAGGGGCTCGTTTATTACCAATTCACCAGCTTTGACCCAAACGCTGTGGATCACGCTATTTTCAGCCGTGTTGGTGGAAGCTCAGTGGAGGTTTACACCAGCTTTAATCTTGGCGGCACTTGCGGGGATAACCCGGCGGCGGTTATCGCAAATCACGAAAAGCTTTTTAAGGTTTTCGGACGCTCATTTTCCAGCCGTTTTGACGTTTGGCAGGTGCACGGAAAAACTATTCTATTCGGCGATGAACCGCGCCCGCCAGACAAGAAGCATGCGCCGGCTGATGGAATTTTTACCGATAAACCCGAAGTAACGCTCATCATGCGTTTTGCCGACTGTGTTCCGCTTGTGTTCCACGACCCTGTTCAGCGAGTCGTGGGGATCGTGCACGCCGGGTGGCAAGGCACGCTGCTAAAAATTGGAGAGGAAGCTGTCAGCGCCATCCAAAAGCGCTACGGCTCGCGGGCGGCTGATTTGCATGTTGGGCTGGGTCCCTCTATTTGCGGTAAGTGCTATCAGATCGGCGAAGACGTGCGTCAGCAATTCCTGAAAGCATGGGGCAGTGAGGCTGACCAATTTATTCTCAGAGAACCGGATGGTCTGTATCTGGATTTATGGGGCGCGAATGAAATGGTATTACGCCAGGCTGGAGTGGGTCAGATTGAGAACCCGCGTATTTGCACCGCTGAGAACCTGGATGCATGGTATTCTTATCGCAAGGAAAAAGGAGCAACCGGTCGCTTTGCGGTTGTAATTGCCTTGAAATAGAGATGTCCTCAGCTGATCCTGTTCTGACCCAGAAGATTAAAGAGCGCCTTGACGCGATTGAGGCGGAGGTGGAGCGCGCGGCAGAAAAGAGCGGACGATCATCCAAAGATGTGTTAATTTTGGCTGTAAGCAAAAGGCAGCCGCTGGGCATAATCCAAACGGCTTATGCTGCTGGTTTGCGGCACTTTGGTGAGAATTATGTTGAAGAAGCCGCGGAGAAGATCAATCAGTTGCGGGAGTTGAGAGATATCCGATGGGAAATGGTCGGTCATGTACAGAGCCGCAAATCCGGCGCGGTCGCGGCTGATTTTACACGGGTACATTCGCTTGATTCTTTGAAACTTGCAAACCGATTGAACACCGCCAGAGAAACAAGGCAAAATGAACCAGCTCTTGAAGTTCTGCTGCAGCTCAACGTGAGTGGAGAGGCTTCGAAAGAAGGGTTTCCGGCGTGGGAGGAAGAGCAATGGGAAGCCATGCTGCCCACTGTCAGCGCGATTCAATCGCAAACTCATTTACGGCTGACTGGTCTGATGGCGATGCCGCCTCTGTTTGACGACCCCCAGCAAAGCCGACCATTTTTGCGAAAATTGCGGTTGGCGCGTGAGTTCTTTAACCAACAAATTCCGCACCTGAATTTAACTGAACTCTCGATGGGCACGTCTTCTGACTTTGCCGTCGCGGTGGAGGAAGGCGCCACGATTATCCGCCTAGGGCAGGCGCTGCTTGGCCCGCGAAATTATTCAATAGGATGATGCAATGAGATTGATTATTGAATTTGTTTTGGTTTTCTTACAGGTTACACGGTTTGTTTTGCTGATTGGCACGCTTCTGCCGCTGATTTTGCCCGCGGATAACAACCTTAGGATCGGGATCACGCGCATCATGGACCCGCTGCTGCGCCCTTTTCGAAAAATCATCAAACCCATCTCGGGGTTTGATTTTTCGCCTCTCGTGCTCTATTTCCTGCTTATTGGGCTCGAGACTCTGATCAGCCGTTCTCTGCTGCCGATGATTGTTAAGTGATCAGGATTTGTAGAGAATTCTGCCGCAGTTTTTGCAATAGATCATTTTGGATGACGACTTGGCTGCCTGGATATCCGCTGGGGTGATGACCACACCGCACGCTCCGCAGCTGTCGTCATGGATTTCAGCAACCGCTCTGCCGGCTTTGCTTTTCATCAGGTTGCGGTAGATTCTGAAGGAATCCGCGTCCAGTTGATCAATCAGGACTTGCCGTTGGGCGTCCACAAGGGGGATTTCGGCCTCGATTTTGTTTTTTTCGCTCATCAGCCTTGAATTTTCAGTTGCTTTTCGGTCTAAAACAGCCTGCAGCTCTTTGCGGGCGTTTTCTTCAAGGGCGTCAGCCTCCTCCACCTCCATCATGGCATGCAGCTGCTCCTCCTCAAGTTTGGCAATCGCGCGATCCAACGCGTGAGTCTCCGCCTGGAGATCCTGCAGCTCCTTGGGGTTGCGAACTTTGCCGGAAAATAGGTTGCTCTGGGTCAGCTCGCGTTTGAGTTTCTTCTCGCGAGCTTGAGCGGCGAGATCATTTAGGCTGGATTCGCGAGATTTATGGATTTCCTGGGCTTCGGAAAACTTTGCTTTTGCCTGGATTACTTCTAAATCGGCGGCAATGATGCGGTCAATTTCTTTCAGCCGCGCGTTCATTTTCATCCGCAGTGTGTCCTGGGTCTGAAGGCGAAAAAGGGTGAAAGAAGTATTCATAATTGCTCCAGTCAAAGCAGGTATGCAAGTATTGTAACATTCATTCTGTTCTGACCTGCTTGATTAAATGGGGTCAAAATGATTTGGTTCATAATCGTTTTTGGGTTAAGGTTTGAAGAATGGGGCAAGCCCGTTCCCTAGCGGAAGATGGTGGAATGGGGCAAGCCCGTTCCCTACAAAGGAAGAGGGCGGAACGGGGCAAGGCGGTTCTTTACCGGAAGATGGCGGAACGGGCAAGCCCGTTCCCTACCGGAAGACGGCGGAACGGGGCAAGCCCGTTCCCTACCGGAAGACGGCGGAACGGGGCAAGCCCGTTCCCTACCGGATGAATGGCGGAACGGGGCAAGCCCGTTCCCTACCGGAAGACGGTGGAACGGGGCAGGTATAATTCATTAAGTGATGAAAATCTATCATCTTTTTCTGTCTGGTCCTTAGGACAAATTCCATTGGTAGCCTACTATGTTATAATTGCGAGCATTATTCTCAAGGAATATTGGACGGAGAACATACATTGGCTTTCTTTAACCCGATTAAATGGTTGTTAGGGCTGCTCTCTCAGGATCTGGGAATTGACCTTGGCACCGCTAATACCCTGGTTAACGTCCGGGGTAAGGGGATTGTTATCAACGAACCTTCCTGGGTCGCGATTGATAAGCGAACCCGCGAACCGCTCAAAATTGGATCCGCAGCTAAAGCGATGGTCGGCAGGACGCCAGCCAACATGGTGACCCTCAGGCCTTTACGCGATGGCGTGATCTCGGAATACGATATTACTCAGGCGCTGCTGGAGTATTTCATCAGCAAAGCGCACGAGAACAGCGTTGTGCTCTTCCCACACTCGCGGGTGGTTATTGGCATTCCCTCCGGAGCGACGGAGGTTGAAAAACGTGCCGTTTATGACGCCGCGATGTCCGCTGGCGCGCGAGAGACCTATATGGTGCTCGAACCCGCGGCAGCAGCAATTGGCGCTGGTTTACCTGTGGAGAGCGAATCGGGCAATATGGTTGTAGATATTGGCGGCGGCACCACCGAGGTTGCGATAATTAGCACGGGTGGAATTGTCATCTCGAGGTCGTTGCGTGTGGCTGGGGATGAACTGGATCAGGATATTATCGAATATATCCGCAGCAAGTACAATTTGTTCATTGGCGAGCAGATGGCTGAAAAGGTTAAGATCGCGATTGGCTCAGCCTACCCGCTGAAAGAAGAAAAGACAGTTGACGTTCGCGGGCGCAACCTGATTACCGGGCTGCCTGAAGCCATTGAAATCTCCTCAATTGAGATTCGCGAAGCGCTTTCGCCTTCTCTGCAGGTGATTGTCGATACAATTAAAGACGCTTTGGATGAATGCCCACCGGAGATCCTCTCTGATTTAATGGATAATGGGATTTGCCTGGCAGGCGGAACTTCTCAGCTTCAGGGAATGGCGGAACGCCTCACGAACGAAATCCGGGTGAGGGTTTGGGTTGCTGAGGACCCCATGACCTGCGTCGCGCGCGGATGTGGTATGGTGTTGGATGATTTGGAAATGTACGAAAATTTGCTCGTGGGTATCGAACGGGATCCTTACACCAGTACGCAAGGATAACAGTCCTTGCCTCCCGGATTAGACCGGATTCAACATGCGCAACTTACTAACCCCCAAGAATTTACGCAACCTCATCCTCGGGATTGTCATCGTGGGCGTGTTGGTTCTGGCGATTTCCGGCTACCTTACGCCGCTTTTCAGCGTTTCTGTCAGCCCTTTAATCTCAGCTCAGAGCTGGATTTCTCAGCGCTTTCTGGCATTTAAGGACTTCTTTGGTTCCCCGCGCGATATGGCGACCCTGCGTGAAGAAAATACCACCCTGCGCAATGAGGTCGCTCAACTTCAAAGCGAGATTATCTCGCTCCAGGAAAACCTGGCTCAGGCTGATATCCTTTATACCTTGCTGGACTTCGCGCGCAACAACCCAGACCATGAGTACGTTGCCGCCACGGTCATCGGCCGCGAGATCAGCCCTTATCTTCAATATATCATCATCGACAAAGGCTCAAACGACGGCATTCGCTATGGAATGCCGGTGGTAACCCAGCAGGGTTTGGTCGGACGGATTGACGCGGTGATATCAGACGCGGCTCGCATTCAGCTTATTACCGACGCGGGCTCGGTCGTGAACGTGCGGCTAAAATCCGCAAAGGTGGAAGGGCAGGTGACTGGTTCAATCACGGGCGAAGTTGGGTTGGGTATGGTGCCAATCGACACCAAGGTGGATGTTGGTGAGGTTATTCTCACATCCGGGCTGGGCGGCACTTATCCGCCAAACATCTTTGTTGGTCAGGTGCTTTCGATGCAATCGCGCCAAAACGCGCTTTTTCAGACTGGTGCTGTTCAACCCATTGTTGACTTTTCAGTCTTGAGCGCGGTACTTGTTATCACAAATTTTCAGGCGGTTGATATTTCGCCATTGGTTCCTTGAGGTCATCTCATGTTGGTTTATCTTGTGTATGGAATGAGCTTCGTGGTGGCGATGATGCTTCAGTATGGTGTCTTTAGCCGCTGGACGATACTTTCGGGCAGCCCCGATTTGGTGCTCTTGCTGGTCATCGCCCTATGTCTTAGTCAGAAGCAGAAGGGGTTTTGGATTTTGGTGCTGATTATGGGAGGTGTGGTCGGTTTGGTATCCGCCTTGCCCTTCTTCTTGCCAATGGTGGTCTACCTGGCAGTTTATCTTGTTTCGCTCAGCGTTCAGCAGAGAGTCTGGCAAACGCCTCTGTTGGGGATGTTTTTGCTGACTTTTGGCAGTACAATTTTGACGCATCTTCTTACAATCGCGGTGTTGTTTGTTCAGCGCATCCCATTCGATTTCACTGAAGCGTTGGTAAAGGTGGTTTTGCCAGCAGTATTTCTTAACATGTTTTTGGCGATTCCAGTGCACGCGATCGTCAGGGAATTGAGTGTGTGGTTAAACCCACAGGGAGCTCAAGCATGAACAACGGAAATTATGAAAAACCGACAATTGACCTCAAACGATTTCGCTGGATCTATCTGATTATCGCGATTGTGTTTGTTTACTATATTGCCCAGCTTTTCAACTATCAGATTATTACCGGCGCGGTTTACAACGCGCAGGCTGAAGATAACCGCACGCAGGTCATCAGTATCCCGACAGAGCGAGGGATGATTTTTGATCGGAACGGCGTGGTGTTAGCGCGAAACGTGGCGCAATATAACGTGACGGTTACGCCGGCAAAACTGCCAGATTCGGCTGGCAAAACCCGCCAGATTTTTGATCAGCTAAGCGCTTTGATCGGCATCCCTGTCAGCCAGGGCGTGGTGAACGAGGAAACAGCCAGCAGCTTTTCGCCTTGCTACACCACGCTTGGTATCGAGCAGGTGGTTGAGATCGCGGACAGCCTTTGGCCATTTTCACCAACGCGCCTAAAGTGTAATGTTGACAAAGAAACTGCCATGGTGATCCAGGAGAAAGGCAAAGATTGGCCTGGCATCGATGTTGAGATAGAACAAATCCGCGAATATCCCACAGGGAGTCAAACCGCCGAAATTATCGGATTCCTCGGTCCTATCCCGGAAGTGCTCCTGGATTACTACACCAACAAGGGCTTTGTCTCAGGGCGGGATCGCGTGGGATATATGGGAGTGGAAAACTCTCTTCAGGATGTTCTCAGCGGAACGAACGGTCGGCGAGTGGTGGAGGTTACCGTTGGCGGCGAGATTGTTCGCGACATCGAAGAGCCGATTGAACCTGTGCCAGGTCAGAACGTTTATCTTTCGATCGATTACCGCCTGCAGCAAGCGGCGCGCGCGGCGCTGGTGAATGAACTTGATTTTTGGAACCAGCGCTATTTGGTTTGGAAAAACAAAATCCTGAGCACGATGGGGGTTGTGGTGGCGATGGACGCAAAAACCGGCGAAATCCTGGCGATGGTGTCTTACCCGAGTTATGAGAATAACCGCATGTCGCAGTTCATCCCGAGTTATTACTACGAGCAGCTCAGCATCGATGAACACAAGCCCCTTCTAAATAAAGCGATTAGCTCTGAACTCCCTCCAGGTTCGGTGTATAAAATGGTATCGGCATTGGGGGTCTTAAATGAGGGCGTGGTGACACCATACCAGACAGTTGAGGATCCGGGAATGATCACGCTGCGGCAGCAGTTTTACGAGAGCGATATTGGATCGCTGCAGAATTACTACTGCTGGGATCACGCGGGGCATGGGCAGGTAGACTTTTTACACGGCATCGCTTACTCCTGTAATGTCTACTGGTACAAAGTGGGCGGCGGCTACGAGGGCGAAGTGGAAGGCGGAGGCTTAGGCATCTGGCGGATGGATGAGTACGCGGCAGCCTTGGGGTACGGTCAGGAAACCGGGCTTGAATTGCCCGGAGAGGCGGATGGGTTGCTGCCTAACCCCACCTGGAAGCGTTTGAATATCGGTGAAAACTGGGCTACTGGCGATACTTATCTGGCGGCAGTGGGTCAGGGCTACGTTTTGGCAACTCCAGTTCAGGTATTGAACTCGATCAACACGATTGTTAATGACGGTAAGCACTATAAACTTACCATTATCGATAAGATAACAGACTATGACGGTAATATCACCTTCAAGAGTGAACCACAAGTCCTTTGGGATATAACCAAAGACCCGATGATCGCAACTTATGAAGGCAACAACCGGACGGATGAGTTGAAGGTTGTGCAGCAGTGGGTGATTGACCTCGCGAAGCGAGGGATGGAGATGGTCACCAAAGATGACGGAACGGCATGGTTTGAATTCCAGGACAACCCCTGGAAGGTGGCCGGAAAGACCGGAACGGCTGAGTTTTGTGACGACTGGGCAAACAGGCAAGGGTTATGCGTGCCTGGTTCGTGGCCAGCGCATGCCTGGTTTGTTGGTTACGCGCCATATGATGATCCTGAGATTGTGGTGGCAGCCTTCATCTATAACGGCAGCGAGGGTTCCACGGTGGCTGGTCCAATCGCTAAGTTTACGATCGACGCGTATTTTCAACTTAAGCAAGTTGATCAGGATCTGAAGCAGAACCAATACGCGCCAGCGGTGAAGTAGGGGATGTAAGATGGAAGAGATGACAGTTCGCGGGATAAAGGGTGGGGTGCTGATAAGCTTGCCTGAAAAAGCCTGGTACCAACAACGGGATATCCTTGTTTCGCGCATCCAATCGCAGGAGCGTTTCTTTAAGGGTGGGCGGATCGCGCTTGATGTAGGCGGGTCTGACTGGACGGCTGAACAACTCTTTAAACTATTGCGCGATTTGTCGGATGAGGGTGTTTGCCTTTGGGCAGTCTTGACAAGCTCAGAAATCACGCTGGAAGCGGCGAAAAGTTTTGATCTGCAAACAAGTATTTCAGCCCTGAACGCGCCTGAAGAGCCGCAGGAGCCGCAATTGGGAGCAGGTGAGTCTGGCTGTGAATGGCACACGAAATCGCTGGAAAAGGGCGAAAAAGTTGCGTTTAGAGCAAACGGGGTGCTGATTGGCGACGTTCCGGAGGGCGCGGAAGTGATCGCGGCTGGCAGCTTAATTGTTTGGGGCAGCTCAAAGGGCAGCCTGAAAGCAGGCTGCGGTGGCTCGGATTCGCGTTTGTATATCCTCCGATACAGCGGAGGAACGCTGAGCCTCCATGGACAACTGCTTGAAGTGCCAAGAAAGCTGACCAATGCTGGCCCTCTTGAAATCTATTTTGACGGAAGCGGCGCGGTCGTCCGCGAAGCCGTTGCCAGAAAAATTAAACTCTTATGAACACTCGTGAAATTTGGAAACGGTTTGATATCCCACTGTTCGCGGCGGTGCTGCTGCTTTGTGTATTTGGTGTGGCGCTCATTTCCTCAGCCATCGCTGGGAACCCGACGCTGGCAGGGCATCCGAAGCGTCAGGTGACCTTCCTGGTCATTGGCTTAATAGCGCTTTTTGTTACCGCGTCTTTTGACTACCATATCTGGAAAACACTCGCTAAACCATTTTATTTTATGGTCGCGATGCTGCTATTGTTGGTTTTTATCTTTGGCGGGGCAAGATTTGGCGCCGCAAGATGGCTTGAGACAGGTCTGGTTACGATTCAACCCGCGGAGCTGGCAAAGATTGCCATTATCCTCTCGCTTTCCAGCTTTTTTTCAAGCAACATCGAACGCATCAATAATTGGATGACGATTGGAAAAAGCCTGGCTTTAACCCTCGGTATCGTCCTATGGATTTTGCTCCAGCCAAACCTCAGCACCAGTATCGTGATTTTTGTCACCTGGGCAACGATGCTTTGGATCAGCGGATTAAAAACTAAATATATTCTGATCATGGTCGGCGCGGCGGTGGTCTTTATTGGGCTTTCATTCTTATTGGATTTTCCGTATCTGGCGGACTATCAGAAGGCTCGTATCACTAACTTCCTCGCGCCGGACGCCGAAGCCCGGTATGGCGACACATATAATGTGGACCAGGCTCTCATCAGCATTGGATCGGGGGGCTGGTTTGGCAAGGGGTATGGGCAGGGGTCGCAGGTGCAGCTGAGGTTTCTGAAAATCCGCCATAATGACTTCATTTTTTCGGTTTTGGCGCATGAATTTGGCTTTGTTGGGACGGTGATCGTGCTGGCGGCTCTGGTTTTTGTGATTGTGAGGTGTTTCAGAGTCGCGCAGGGGGCTCCGGATGCCTACGGATCGCTGATCGCGTTTGGTTTTGGGATGTTGATGGCGTTTCAGACGATTGTGAATGTGGGTGTGAATCTGAGACTGCTGCCGGTAACAGGGCTTACCTTGCCGTTCATCAGCTATGGCGGCAGTTCGTTGGTGTCGATGCTTTTAGGGATTGGTTTGGTTGAAAACATCAAAATGCGCAGCCAGGATAAAGAGTTAAGGGAAGAACCCTTGTAAGAAATGGCAATAATGTGGTAAGATAGGCTTTCGTTGGTGGGGGCTCGTCTAATGGCAGGACAGCAGACTCTGAATCTGTATGTAGTGGTTCGACTCCATTGCCCCCAGCCTGAGAGGTTGACCGATTTGGTCAGCCTCTTTTTTTTGCGATTTTTTTTATCTTTCTTCCGATAGTCATTGGATTCATAGGGATTTTAGTTAATATGATTTCTTTCATCAGGTCTTTAGGCAATCTGTGAGTTCGATGCGAAAAAGTGAAGGTGGTCTAATCTGAACTACTCTAAACGGAGTATATCTTGCAACATCTTAGCGGAGTGGGATAAGACCCACCTCTGGCGGACAGCTTTTATGCGACTTCGAAAAACTGAAATTGCTGTGCCATCACCCCGATTAAACAGTTCGCTAACAAAGTAAGTCCTGCTCCTCAGGTCGATGCCCTATCTCGTGCAGACCCTTGATCAATGTGTGCGGGGCACGCGATGAAAGGCTATAATATGAAGGTGTAACGAAGAGGAATAAAATGAAAATAAACAAAGTATTGATTGTTTTATTGGCTGTGTTTTTACCTTTTATCATCCTGATGGGCGGAGTAAGGTTGATTATGAATCCGATGACGGCTGAGCTTGAGTATGACCGATCAGGCTTTCCGGCTGACCCTTACGGCATGGAAACCCGCGAGCGAAAACAGTGGGCTGGCTATGCCATTCGCTACCTGGTAAATGATGAGCCAATTGACTACCTTGGAAACCTTCAAAACTTTAAGGGGCAAAAAATCTTTACCGAAGCAGAGCTTTCACATATGCTGGACGTAAAAAAAGTGGTTCAGGGGGCGCTCCTTGCCTGGTATATTCTTTGCGGTTTGAGCGCGGCGATCCTGATTTGGTTCATGATCATGGGGCAGTGGGGCTCGATGCGCGCTGCTTTTCAGGCTGGCGGTTGGATAACACTGATCCTCATCAGCGCGCTGTTGGTTTTTTTGGCGGTCGGGTTTGATACTTTGTTCGACCGTTTTCACAGGATCTTTTTCAAAGACGGAACGTGGCTCTTCAACGAGTCGAGCACCTTAATCCGTCTTTTCCCCTTCGTTTTCTGGCGGGATGTCTTCGCGCTGGTGATGGTTTTTACGCTGCTGGTTGGGGTTCTGCTCGTGCTTTTGACCCGCAAGCGCAAACCTAAACCTAAGCCTCAGACCATCCCCGGGTAATTAAGACGACCCCTGTTCAAACAGGGGTCGTTTATTGAGGCTAATTATTAAGCGACAACTGGTGGATTTTCCGCGTCGAGGCTGGGATCGAAGATGTGGAAGTTATCCATGTTGAAAACAACCTTCATCTTCTCGCCATATTGTGCCTGGGTTCGGGGGTCAACGCGGGCGATGAAGTTGTGCTCGCCATTGACCAGGTAGAGGAAAATTTCATTGCCCATCAACTCGGTCACGTCCACGGTCACATCCACCGGCTCGGCAATGATACCAGGGGGCGCGTACTCGGGGTTGTGAATGTCTTCAGGACGAATGCCGAAAATGATATCCTTGCCGACGACGCTTTCGTAGCGGGCAACGTCGTGATCCGGAACACGAACGCGGAATGAGCTCATGTCCACGTACATTTTTCCTTCTTCCTTGTAAACCTTGCCATTGAAGAAGTTCATGGCTGGTGAGCCAATGAAGCCGGCAACGAAAAGGTTAGCTGGGTGGTCATAGAGCACCTGGGGCGTGTCGAGCTGTTGAAGTTTGCCTTTGTTCATCACAGCGATGCGTGTTGCCATGGTCATGGCTTCGGTTTGGTCGTGGGTGACGTAGATGAAGGTGGTCTGCAGGCGCTTATGGAGCTTAGAGAGCTCAGCGCGGGTCTGGACGCGCAGCTTAGCGTCGAGGTTGGAGAGGGGTTCATCAAAGAGGAAAACTTTAGGCTCGCGTACGATGGCGCGTCCAACCGCGACACGCTGACGCTGACCGCCGGAAAGCTCTTTGGGTTTGCGTTTGAGTAAATTCTCGATGCCGAGCGTTTGAGCTGCTTCTTTTACGCGCCGATCGATGTCGGCTTTATCGAATTTTCGCAGTTTCAGACCGAACGCCATATTGTCATAAACAGACATATGGGGGTAAAGGGCATAACTCTGGAAAACCATCGCGATATCGCGGTCTTTTGGCGCGATGTCGTTGACGATTTGATCGCCAATCCGCACATCACCTTCGGTTATTTCCTCGAGACCAGCGAGGCAGCGCAGAGCTGTGGTCTTGCCGCATCCGGAAGGACCTACAAGGACTAAGAACTCCTTGTCTTCAATTGCAAGATTTAGATCCTGCACGGCGACCACGTCGCCAAAGCGTTTCCAAACATGTTCATACGTAACACTTGCCATTCAAATTTCCTCCAATCTTGAACGAGTATAGTGGCTTCATTATACGCCAAATGAACGGAAAATGAGCGGAAGGATAAACAAACCGACCTGAGTTATCAGGTCGGTTTGTTTCTTGTTTGATGAAGATTAGCCGATTTTTTCGAACTGATCTTTACCAACGCCGCAATCGGGGCAAACCCAATCTTCGGGCAAGTCGTCAAATGAGGTTCCGGGTTCGATTCCAGCGGTGGGGTCACCGATGGCTGGGTCGTAGATATAACCACAAGCGATGCATTCGTATTTGTCCATTATTCTCCTTATTGGCTTATACTTGTTCGTGAGGAATGTATCCTCCTGTTATGCTAAACAGTATTATACAACAGCGTGGCAGGATAGGGTTCAAAAGATTATGAACTTGAAAAAATTAATCAACCTCTTACACGACAAGGAGCTGGGATGACCGATTTCAATGCATTAATGAACTCATTGCCAACAATGGTTTCTGTTGAGGAAGCCAAAGGTCTTAGTGGGCGGGTTCTGTTTAGCCTCAGTGGTGAGGGCGGCGGTGATTGGGGTGTGGTTTTGGATGACGGCAAAGTGAGCGTCAGTCAGGGGGCGATGGCGGAGCCGCAGTTAACCATCAAAACCAGCACGGAAGTTGCTGAAAAACTGCTAAGCGGCAACCTTGACCCAATGATGGCATTTATGACCGGGAAGATCAAAATCTCCGGTGATATGGGATTGGGAATGAAGTTGATGGGTTTGCTTAAGCGCTAATTTATAGCATCAATCCCCATTCAGGATCGAACAGATCATTCTCCATCATGTCGGGAGTCCAGGGTTCGGTACCGAATTCGATGGTTGTTGGGACGCCAAGAATTTGTTCAACCTTAGCGCGAGTTTCCTCCAACATTGCCGGACCATATGGACAGAAAGGCGTCGTCAGCAGCATGCGGACATAAGCGCCATCATGTGTGAGCCTAATTTCTCTCACCAAGCCGAGCTCAAGGACGGAGTAGCCCAGTTCGGGGTCGGTAATCCCGGATAAGCCTTCAATCAGGTCGTTGTGCTTATCTGGATGAGTGGTTTCGATTTCCCAAGTGAATTTCGCGTTATTTTCCATTATAGAACCTCAAAAGTGTAAGCGCATGCCTTATCGCCGCGTAAAACGCACGAGCTTTTGACGACAGGCTGCCGGATGAGCGATTCTAACAGCGCCTGGTTGATTGTACAAATCTCAGGGTGATTCTGTCCAAGCTTAAGAAATGGGCAGTAACGCGATGTCAGATTGTAGGTATCTCCGGTTTTGTGCCAAGTCCAATAAAAGCCGTCCTGGCTGAGTCGCGTGACAATCTGGGGCAGAAGTTGTTCGGGCGTGAGGGCTTCAGAGCGCTGATACGCATTTGCCAGGTCCTTGCCAATCTGTCTGAGAAGGTCAATTAATGCGTCTTTGCCAAGGACGCGCTTCATGGTGGCGAGAGCTTGATTTGAAAGTTGGAGAAAGTTGGTGGGGATAGCCTCATAACCTTTGCTGGTGAGATAATAAACAAAACGTGGTCTGCCTACGCCATGCCTTTCCTCCGAGGAGCAAACAAGCTCGTCGGCTTGCAGGCTGATCAGGTGATGCCGAACTGAAATTTCGCTGATCCCGAGGAGGTCTGAAAGATCACTGATAGTGGCGTTTTGGAGCGCGAGGAGTTGATCAAGAATTTTTTCTCTAGTATTTTTCATTATGCTAATTATTATATGGTAACTTAAAGGGTTAAGCTTGGACGTGTCGAAGTTTTTTGTCATAGGTATAAGGTTTTCAGCGTATAGCTATGCTATAATATGGAAAATTCGGATTAG
>LUZV01000005.1 GCA_001603765.1 Anaerolineales bacterium Chloro_02
GTCCTGTTAAGCGAGTCGTAATGCCTTATATTCTCGTCAACAGGAATATAGCCCCATATATTTATATCCTGATGTTTTATAATATCTTTCAGGCCTTCACTTGACTTGTTAAATCTGTTTATAACAAGACCTATCCGGTCGTCCGGAACGATATTTTGACCGCGAGCGACCTTTATTATGTCCTTTGCGATTTCAAGACTTCTAAAGGATGACTCGGCCACGACCAGGAGAGTATCCAGGTGCTGCATCACTCTTCGGTTGATTTGTTCGGGGCCCGCTTCCCCATCAATGATTGTGAAATCGTAGTTCCGGGACAGGGTTTCAATTCCGTACTTCAAAAGATCGTTGACCGAGCAGAAACATCCCGGCGCTTCGGGCCGTCCCATCACCAGCAGGTCGAAGCCCGGTCCGCGGACGATCAATTCCCCGATCACCGTTCCCATGTGCAGATCGGATATCCTGCGCTGTTCTGCCGGATTTGTGATCATCTCCTGACGGAGATCTCCCACCGTTTTGGGGACCGACATTCCGAGGGTGTAGGGAAGGCTTTTGGCCGAATCGGCATCCACGGCCAGAACACTCAAGTTCTTTCTTAGGATCAAGTCTCTTATCAACAGAGTGGACAAGACCGTTTTTCCGGTCCCACCCTTGCCGGTGACCGCGATGGTCTTTCGCACCTTTTCAGGACCCGTACTCATTTGACCGTCTCCATGAAATCCCTTATCCTGCTCTGGATGATGTCCGTTCCCACATATCGGGGGTCCAGGGCGTCTACGTCGAATACCAGCGTCGTCACGCCGAAGTTGTCGTAGATCATGTCTTTCAGAAGTTTTCCAACGGCCCAGAAGTGGGTACAACCGACGTGCCCGGCAAAGATCGCCGTGTTGCACTTGTAATCTCTGAACAGTTCGGTCGCGCTTTGCATCCAATATTCCACCGGACTGGACCCCATGTGGGTCATCGGGACCATCAGCGATCGTTTGGCCAGTCCTTTGAAGACCGCCTCTTTATCGGAAACATCCTTGATCAGCGCCGCTTTCCGCCACCCGAAGGCATCCATCGGCACGATGGCCCCGAACTCCTTCTCCATCCAGTCCAAGATTCCGATATTGAAAAAGATGGGATTCTGTATCCAGGCGACCCTCCGTTTTTCATCCGCCAGGCGCCCCTCTTTTTTTTCTATTTTTTCCAGTGCCTGTTCCTGCTGCTTCTTCAGATAATCCACCAACTGCGGAGTTCCGGACATCCCCAGCGCCACGCTGTTCATTGTCAGGAGCTTTCCGGGCAGCGGGCAGGGGGTTGTCTTTCTAAGTTCTGCAATTTGGCCGAAAAGGCCGTAGGACAGATTGGATTGCTCGATAACGTCAGCCATGGAAGACCAATCCAATCGCTTTCCGGTCACCTGTTCAAGGAAGGCCAAACCTTCTTTCAACTGGCCAGCGATATAGGAGTGGCCGGAATCGTTGTCCTGGAAGGGCGCATCGACGCAAAAATAGGGAACATTGAGGGATTGGGCGATCATCGGATAGGAAATCCTGGAAGAATCGCACGGGCCCGAGGCATAAATTATGGCATCGGGCAAGGGGATGTCTCCGGACATGACGATCCCAATCACTATCTTGTTCACCGCGCATACGTACTCGGGAACATACTTATGGGCTATGTCCAGGTACTTCGGCGTCAGGGCGTGGAAAGCGGCCAAACTGGTCGAGAGGACGTCCAGGCACAGCGGGACCACCCCCATTGCATAAAGCAGCTCCGGAGGAATACTCTGATTATGCCAGACTACGGGTATTCCCTTTTGCTTGGCCTCACAGGCGCTCGCCCAGTAATATCGTTGCGCTTCATACACCCATTCCTGCCCGGGGTATTTTTTCTGGACATGGTTCTTAATCGAAGTGAGCGATGTTGCCATGTACTCGACTATGTCGATGGATTCCTGCATGCTACGCTAATCCCTGGATCATTTCGATGAAAGCTTCTACTCTGGTGGCAATCTGGGCTTCATTCGTCAAAATCTGTTCCCGTTCTATGGATAGAACGGGAATCCCAGAATCTTTCAGCTTTTTCTCCAAAAAGAGTGATTCCCCGCCCCAGAAGCTACAGAACCTCATTTTCTGAAATATGACGCCTTCGACCTTGTATTTTTGAACCATATCCATAATGAATTCGAAAAGAGAAACATGTTCGTTCATCATCCGGGGACATTTGGGCCGGTTCAGGTATGATTTGGCCAGGGACAGCAGGGGGTCGCCATTTTCATCGACCGGTTCACTGAAATATCTGCCCCCGAAGCACATCGCGTCGATGACGACAAGCCCGCCTTGGTCTTCGATGATCTTGATAAAGGACGGGTCGTCGAGCGAACCGCCGATCAGCATGAGTCTTGCCCGGGGGTCTCTTGTCGTCGACTCTCCGGGGCGCATCTCCTGCAAGAATGCCTTCAGAAGTTCGTTATACTGTTCTCGGGGCATGGACGTGGCCGCCAACGCGATGCTCAGGCCCTGCGATCCCGTTATGGGCGGGTTTTCGCCTTTGCGAAGTTCATAAAGGCTTCCCAACAGCATCCTGGTTTCGTTGTAGACCCTGATTGCCTTCAACAGGTTTTCGTCGGTGATCGTGACCCGGAATGTTTTTTCCAAGGCCTTTATCATCACTGCGATCTCGCTCCGAAACCAGTCGATCCCGGTATCGCTGTTTTTGTACGGAATGTGCAACAGGTGCATGAAGGGAAGCTTGGATCGGAATCGCCAGTTGTCATATAGCCGCACCATTTGTGAGCAGCTATCCAGGGCGATCACCCCGTCGAGAAAGCCATAGGTACCGTCCATGACAAACTCGAGGCAGGACCGGGCAAAGCTGCAACTGTAATTGGACATCAGCGCATCGCTGCAGTTCATTTTGGTGCAGCCGGTGCCTCTGATGCGGAAGGGGAGCATGCCGGCCGCGTGTATGATCTCCTCCGGCAGGTAGGAGCACATGAACCCTATGACCTTTTTGCCCTGGTCTTTCCACGCCCTGATGGAAGCATTAGGAATTTCGTTGTATTGTTCGAGCAGTTCTCTTGTCACGATGAGCCGTATCCCCTCCGGCGTAAAGCCCAGAGCAAATTTGTTGAACTTTTGAACCCGGCCTTCCCGTATTGGCGGACCGTGCCGGGGAATTTTCCTTCTTTTCCGATCTACCCGGTGGCAACGCCTTTCATTCCCGTCGCGGCACGCTCATTGACGTTAGCAAGAGCGGCCTTCGGCGGGACGATGACGATGGCTGGATCGACCTGATCCGGAAGCTCCTTCCCCGATAGGCAGGGCTTCACGCGTTTGACGGCTTGCGATTTCGGATTAGCGGGATAGAGCGTTTCCTGAAAACCACTCTTGAGGATGTTGCGGAATATATCGAGTCCCGATCTCCCCGGCCTGTTCGAAGCCCCTACCACCGCAACAGGCCGGGGAAACAGGATTGAGTCCAGATTTTGTGCTCTTGTTTTCATTGAAGCCTCGTCAAAAGGGAAGGGCGCCCGAGCTTTCGAAGTAAGTCCAGGATGGAAACGAGATTTTGGAGATCGAGATCTTCACGGTGCTGTAAACCCTCTGCGTATGAACGGTTCAGCGGCTTCGCCAGTCATTTTCCGCCCAGGGTCAGGAACTCCGGCGTATTGCGTACCCGGTTAGCCGGAATTCCACACCAGTGGACAAACTTGAAACCATCTGGTTCCCCCTGACACGCGCATCGCATTCAAGCCGGAACAAAAGGAATGTAGACAGTATGGGAAGCCGCGCCTCTCACACCCCCACGCCCGCGGCGCGGATCACGGTCGGCATTCAACCTCATACAAACCCTCCGACAACCCGCGCGGTGGCCTGAATCCTGGAGAGGTGTGGGGGCATCTCACCGCGGCTCATTTTGTTCGCTCTTGAACGCAACTAAAGATGGTATCAAGTCGTCCAAAGGTGTGGATCCAGCCCCCCCTCCTGCATTTAATTCTAAATCCCCGGCACGCTTATCGTTCTTCCCTCTCAAATGCCGTTGCCCAAGCAATTCGATCAATCTGGCTACATACTAATAAATGGAGCATTCCTTGAACTCACCAAACCGGACAGTTTTTCCACCTATAATGAACTATCTAAATTGGTGGCCCGAGCGCGCCGGAAACAGGTGCATTCGAGACATACTGTTGACACTCCCTGTCAGGATCTCAAAATGGACATACAGAGGCCCTCCTCTTTCAAGGAGCAGGGCTCTCTGTATGTCTTTCCGGTCCACACTCTTGGTTCTTCCCGGAGAAATTACCCGGGGCCGAACACGGGTTTGCGCTTTTCTAAAAATGCCCTGATCCCTTCCATACCGTCAGGATGAGCAGCACAGTCCCCGAGACCTGTGCGCTCTCTCTCCATATGGGTTTCAATGGAGGTATTGAAGGAATCGTTCAGAAGCCTTTTCGACAGCCCCAAAGAATTCAAGGAACGCTTCGCAAGTTCGAGGGCCATGCGAATTGCTTCCTCCAGAGCGTGCCCGTCCTCGACCACCTTGGTCGCCAATCCCCAGGAAAGAGCCTGTTCCGAGGATATGGGCCGGTCGAACGCCATGATCTCCAGGGCCCGGGCCATCCCGACCAGCCTGGGGAGAGTGAAGGAACCCCCTCCGTCAATGGAGAGTCCGCTGGAAGTGTAGGCCTGGCACAGTACGGCAGATTTGGCCACGACCCTGAAATCGCAAGCCAGGGCCAGGGAGAAACCTCCCCCCGCGGCCGTTCCGTTAACGGCCGCGATGACAGGCTTGGCCATGCGGCGAATCTCCAGAACGCCCTGATGAAAGCGGCCCGCCATTTCACGAAACGCGGCCGATGGCCCTCCGGGGAATTCCAGGGCGTATTTGAGGTCGCCGCCGGCGCAGAAAGCTTTGCCCTGCCCGGAGATGATGATTCCGCGAACAGTCGCGTCTCCTGCAAGAGAAATGAGATTGACTGTAAGGGATTCCACCAGGTCCATATTGAGTGCGTTGTATGCCTCCGGGCGGTTTAGCAGCAAAGTGGCAATGCCCTCCGCTTTCCCGACTGTCAGCAGTTCCGCCATTGATGTCCCCCTGTGACTTGATATGTGATCCGCGCGGCTAATGGTTGATGGAAACCCCGCCCGCCACGGCTTTTTCATCTTCCTCAGGAACCGGTTCGGGCACCCGCTTGGCTACCCATTTCGTCTGCATAATGAAGTGAGAGAGCGCCGGGATAAGGACAAGCGCTCCGACCATGTTCCACAGGAACATGAAGCTGAGAAGGATTCCCATATCGGCCTGGAACTTGATGGGAGAAAACGCCCAGGTCAGAACGCCGAAAGAAAGGGTGACGCCGACCAGGGCTACCACGCGGCCGGTGAATCTGAGCGCCTTCAGATAGGCCTCCTGGAGCGGGATGCCGTCGCGTTGATTCTTGATGAGCACGCTGACGAGATAGAGGGCGTAATCGACACCGATACCGACCCCTAGAGCGATAACCGGCAGGGTGGCCACTTTCACGCCGATTCCAAGAACAACCATGAGCGCTTCGCAGAGAATTGAAGTAATTGCGAGCGGTATCACCGCCACCAGCACTGCGCGCCAACTGTGGAACGTAATGAAGCAGAGCGCGATAACCGCAAGATAGACGTACAGCATCATCGTACGGTTCGCTTTCTCGACCACGATATTGGTGGACGCTTCTATCCCCGCACTGCCGGCGGCCAGCAGGAATCGACGGTCCGGCGTACTGTGCTCCCTGGCAAATTTATCGCAGGTTTGAACGACTCCCTGAAGGGTTTCGGCCTTATGGTCTTTCAGGTAGGCAATAACAGGCATGACCGTCATGTCTATATTGCAGAGATCGGGATTGTTGTTCAGCGTATAAGTAATAGCCCAGTCCACGGACTTCTTGTACGCCGGAATGGTGTACCATTTGGGGCTCGCTTCGCAGGCGCCGCTGGTCATTACTTTTATGTAGTCCGAGACGGAAGTCACTGCCTGTACGGCCGGCAACTGCTGCAACTGCCATCCGAGACGGTCCATTTCCACTACCGTCTTGTATTGCAGGCCCGCTCCCGGAGGAGTCCTGACGATGACTGCAAAGATATCGCTGGAAAGAGCATAATGTGAAATTATGTATGCGTTGTCCTGGTTGTATCGGGAGTTCGGCCGTAATTCCGGTGCTCCGGGATCAAGGTCGCCGATCTTCGAATGATAGCCGACAATACCGCCCACGACCGCCAGAAGGACCGCCAGTCCCACCACGAACCTGGCCGGGCGCGGCCTTGTGATCATGGACAGCCACACGGAGGCCCGGGCCACCAGGCTGCTCGCATCGGATTCTTCGCGCAAAGAACGTTCTGCCGCGGAGTGGCTCACGCCGATGAACGACAACATGACGGGCAGGAGCAGCAAATTGGTGAAAATAAGGATGGCGACACCCATGCTGGCCGTCAGGGCCAATTCCTTGATGATGGGAATGTCGATGATCATCAGCACCGCAAATCCAACCGTATCGGCCAGAAGCGCGGTCAGGCCCGCCAGGAAAAGCCGCCGGAAGGTATATCTGGCCGCAACCAGCCGCTGCGTGCCGCGCCCGATATCTTGCATGATGCCGTTCATCTTCTGGGCGCCATGAGAAATTCCGATGGCGAAAACGAGAAACGGCACCAAAATTGAGTACGGATTCAGGTCGGCCCCCACAGTGACAAGGAGCCCGATCAACCAGACGACTGCGATGAGCGAGCACAATCCCAGGGTGACCGTACTGCGAACGCAACGTGTGTAGAGGTAGACGAGCACGGCTGCGATCAGGATCGCCACGCCGAAAAACATCATGACCTTCATGAGGCCGTCGATGAAATCTCCGACCAGCTTTGCGAAGCCGACGATATAGATTCGGTAATTGTCGGTCTGCTTGCTTCGTATCTTCTCCAGTTGACTGGAAAGGGCACGGTAGTCAAGCGGCTGGCCGGTTTGGGAATCTTTTTCGAGAAGGGGGACAACGATCATGGAGGACTTGTTGTCGAGTCCGATCAAGCTCCCCCGGATGCCTGCGTTGGAAATATTGGTTTGGAGCTCGGCCAGACTTTCAGCAGAGCCGTTATATCGTTTGGGCATCACCGGGCCGCCCGCGAATCCTTCCTCGGTAACCGTCATCCAGCGGACATTGGGGGTCCATAAGGACTTCATCCAGGCGCGGTCAACGCCCGGCATCAGGAGAAGCGCGTCGCTGACATCCCGAAGAAAGTTCAGATACTCGGGATCGAGTATTTGTCCTTTCTTGGTTTCCACAACCACCCGCACCGCATCGCCGAGTCCGGCCAATTCATCTTTATTTTGAAAGTAATTCTTGGTGTAAGGATGATTTTGCGGGATCATCTTGTCGAAACTGGCCGACACCTTGACTTTGGAGGCCTGGTACCCGAGCACAACGGTGATGAGCGCGCAAACGATTATAAACAAGAGCCGGTGGTTGAAGACGACACGTTCCAGCCAGATACCGGAATGTGTATCGAATTCTTTAATGTCCTTTATTACCGGCATGTCATCAATATGGTGGTTGTTCATCAAACTCATTTTTTTCTCCAGCGTGCCGATTTTCTTTATCCTGGGGTTGTCCTCTTCACCGATGCCGAGGTTCAACCTGGATTTCGCAAAAAAACTTCCCACTGAATCAACTGCGAAGCGATTCCAACACACGACAGGGCGGCGTGTATGACATCCGCCGCCGTCGCGCCCATCAAAGACCCAGCCGGGATCTTGTGAAACCCCGATGCGCGCCATCAGGGGACAATCAGCAAGCCGTCGGGATCAATAAGTGCCGTAAAGTAGGGAGGAGGGCGGTTTGGTGCCCCCCTCCCCCGGGTGATCCAGGCCTTCCGACCGCCAGCGGGAAGACCCTGCCAAGCCAAGCTTTATCGAATCCCGGACGATCCGATAAACGTTGAAGTCAACTCGTTGACCGGAGCACGCTCGGTGTAAGTGATTCCGCCGGTCTCGGCCGGATATGCCGACATGAAGTACTGTCCGGTGTTCAGGTCATAGCCTTGCTCACTGACGATGTGGGTAGCCTGGGCACTGTAAATAAACGGATTGAAGTCGATTTCCGTGCGCCACAGCTTGCCGTTCGCGTCGTACATGTCGGCCATGCACCCGTACCAGTTGTCTTCATCCAGGTAGATGGTGCGTTTGGGATAGACATGGCGGAATTCGGGCTTGACCTTGCCTTCGAGCATCCAAACACGGTGCAGTTCCCACCGCACGTAGTCGGGATTCA
Organism: Anaerolineales bacterium Chloro_02; assembly: GCA_001603765.1. Lineage (GTDB taxonomy): Bacteria > Chloroflexota > Anaerolineae > Anaerolineales > Anaerolineaceae > Mesolinea. The sequence continues at coordinate 8,273 of LUZV01000005.1, forward strand.
CGAATTGCGGACCGAAGACGGCCTTGCGTGTGGAGTGGAACATAAGTTTGTAATTATTCACCGGAATGTACATTTCCTTCTTACCTTTGAGCTCCCAGTTGTAGCGCTCGGGCGAGCCCATGAAGGTATAGGCCTGGTCGTAGGTGGCGGCGCCGCCCACCCAAGTGTTCGGACCATCGAAGGAAATTTCAGGAGCGAGTTTCACCCTGCGCTGGCCGGGCAGATACTGGTAACAAGTCGGGTCGATACCGGTTTTGTCCATCCCCCAGTAGCACCACAGCTTTTCACCGTTTCTATTGGACGGTCCATCCGTCGTGTCCCTGGCGTAGTATACTTTGCTCTTATCGGGCGCCTGGGGGTCCCAATAGGCATAGTAAAGGTTCGCATGTTCCTCGCTGGTCATTATGTAGCGACCCGAGGCAGTGATTTGCTGAGAGTAATAATGAACGTGTTCATCTCCCCTGTTGGGAGTGACCAAGTGGTTCCACATGGCCTCAATCCCGTTTTTGGGGAAAGGGAAGGGATAGCCGCAATGAGCGTTTTCCAGCGATGCTCCGCTTTTACCGAGCGTGGCGGTCAGGGCCGCTTTTTTCGTGCCTTCGATAACGGTCGGGTGATAACTGTCCTTCCGGCGAGTGGGGTACACATCGATCCGATAGCCGGGATACTTCTGCATCAAGGCCATCTGCCCCGGGGTGAGCTTATCCGCATACTGGCTCATGTTCTTGGAATTGATCGAGAACAGGACCTTGTCGCCGGCGAAGGGATCGGGGTGGATGCCGGGCTTCTTGGAATCATACGCTGAAAAGGGGACGACGAGCTTGCCTTCGTAATAATAGCCGTCCGCCCCTTTCGTGATGCCGCCGGTCCAGGGAGGAATCGTGCCGTCCTTGTTCCCGGCTTTTTCCGCTCCGATGGGAGTATAAGTCGAACCACCCAGTTGCGCGGCTTCCTGCTCCGTGATGGCGGCCATCGCACAACCTGAAACTACCAGGACCAGCAGGGCACACGTAACCAAAATCTTTCGTATCATAGTTTGATCTCCTTCCCTCTCTTTTCTGAAGGTATCTTGACGCAGGCATTTTTCGCTGGATTTGAGCCAAGCATATTATTGCAGTCAGGCGCATCAACCCGCCCGCAACAGTTGATCAACTCTCAATCGACTTCACCTCGCCCGTTGAATTTGACATTTTACTGAATCTTCTGCATTTCAATTCCCGTCATGCCCGCAACGACGAGCGTGTTATTGTCGACCGCCGTCACCGCGCAGGCCGGGACCCTGAGCCCGGTATCCCGTTTGACCCTGGTGAAACTCGATCCGCCATTGCTGCTCAGAAGCACCTTGCCGGACTGGGTCACCAACACGATGCGGCCGTCTTTCATTACCGTACCGCCGAATATTCCATCATTCTCCCCGCTCGACACCTCTTGCCACCGTGCGCCTCCATCTGCGCTGCGGTAGATGTGTCCACGCAGGCCGAAGACCAGCACCGAACCCGGTTCCCCCAGGACCCCGAAGAACGTTCCCTTGTACCCGGTATCGATCCGTTTGAAGTGCTCCGTCTTGCGATCAAACTTGAGGACAAGCCCCAGTTCCCCGCTGATGAACAGGTCGCCGCCGGCAGGTCTGATGGAGTAAAGATGGAGCCCGTCGGGGTTCTCCGTCCGGTCGAACCACGGGTTCCAGGTCTTGCCTCCGTCGGTGGTGTGGAATATGAGGTTGAACGCTCCCACGACAAAGCCGTTGAGATCGTTTTCAAACCAGACATCAAGGAAGGGGAAAACAGGTCCCTGCTTGATAAGGAACCGGATGTCTTCCTGGCGTTTCTGGGCGCCCTGGGCGTCCGTGCCTTCCGAAGACGAATGGTCCTCATAGCACTTGTTCATGATTTGACAGACGCGCGAGCCGTCCATCTGCAGGGCCCAGGTGAGGCCGCCGTCCGTACTGTGCAACACCACCCCGTCTTGCCCGACGGCCCAGCCCTTTTGCGGGGTCGGAAAATACACGGCGGTGAGGTCGACGCTGACCGGGACCTTGACCTGTGTCCAGCTCTTTCCCCCGTCGTCCGAATAGACGATGTGACCCCGCTGCCCCACGGCAATCACGCGCTTGCCCGCGGTCGTGATCCCGTTCAGCAGGGTTTTCGACGCCAGGCTGCTCATCATGGCGGGCGTCTGCAGGTCACTTTTGAAATTATCTTTATCTGGGACCGTTGCGGTTGCCTTCTGCGACTTCCCGGCGGTCGAGGCCGCGGGATTGTCAGCCGACCCGAGAGTTGCATATGCGGAGGCCATACAGAAGAACACCACCAGCAATCCCGTTAAGATTTTAAGCTTCATTTCATCTCCCTGCGCCCTCATGCAGCCCCGTATCGGGGCTGCGTTCGGGCGGGCTTTCTCATTGACTTAAAACGGTATCTTTACGGTTAATGCTATGAAGTCGCGATCTCGGAGCGCTGCGTTTGATCCTTTGGCGTAAAGTCCTCCGGTTGAAGGATCCGCATGAAGCCTTCCAAAGAAATCGACGTAATTCAAGAGGACCTGGTACTTGTTGAAAATATCGAATTGGAGTCCGACGCCCCAGCTTCCGTCGCCAACGCCGCCGCCATCCGTCACGGCCGAGACACCCCACATCCCGATATTTCCGGTAATCGGCATCGACACATCGACACCGGACATCACCTGCAGCCATTGCGGTGTAAAGTTGGCGGCTATGACTCCGTTGTCCTTTGTCACGCGGTTGAATCCCTTGTAGGAAGACCGCCCCAGGAAAACATCTTCATGCTCGGTCACATCGAGCCAGCGGCTGTAGGCCATCTCGATATTCCAATTGCCCGCATCCCATAGAGGCGTTTTCTTCAGCAATCCGACCAGGTTCACCAATGCGTGAATCGTGTCGCCGCGCGCTCCGAGGGTTTCGCCGCAGTCGGGCAATTGATCGGAGCTGGTAACGACTGCCGCCCCGCTGATGAGAGGCATGTTATGGCGGTAGGAAAATTCAGCGCCCAGGCTGAGGCCGAATATCGAAGCCGCGTAGCTGATCCCGGCCAGGTCGATGCCGTCCGCATACATGTACCTGTAGGAACTGGTGCTGGTATCGAGAACAACTTGGGGGAGCCTGTCGGAGAATCTTCTGTAGAAGACGCCGATAGCTGCTCCGTTGCCGAAAGCGGTGGACTCGGGAGTCCATCTCAAACCAATCCCGAAATCCCCCACATCGTCAGGCGTGATGTCCTTATTGTGCGAATAATAAACACCGGGGGCGGCCCAGAGGACTCCCGGCGATTTGAGCAGCAAGTCGCTGCTGGCGAAATAGGTGCCGTCTTCAGGCGCAAAATCCCGCTCCCACTGGAAAAAGCATTGCCCCATGAGGGTCAGCGTAGGGGTTACCTGCGTCGAAAAACTGAACTGGTTCTCCGGCCGGAAGACCTCCTTGGCCTGCACGCCGGGCTGTGAAGTCGCTTTTGCCAGATCGAGCGGTCCCTGGCTGTAGCTGATGCCATGGAAGGCGCTCAACAACGCCTCGCCCCAGAAGTTCATGTGGCGGCCGACCTTGAAGTAAATCGGGATACTCCCGGCATCGTATTTGGCGAACGCGAAAGCATCGAGCAGCTCCCCGCCCGATTCAAAATGCCTGTCGCCGAACTCGCTGAGGCCGACGGCAGGGTGTCCGTTCACGATCTGGTTGTACGTTGACGCCGAGCTGTTATCGAAGCCCTGGAGGTACCTGAAATCAGTCCACGCGGCCGCGCTCACCCGGATTCCGTAATACTTCTTGTAAATCAAATCCATCTCGGACAGCAGATCGAGCCGATTCGAGACGATTCCGGGGTCGAAGTTACGGTCCCCGTCATCGGAATTCGGATCTCCGAGAATCTTCCCGTCCCGCCCCATCAGGCGGTCCATCAATGTATACCGGAATGACTGGTCCCAGCGGAGTGTCAAGTCCGGATTTCCCGTATCGATCTTGAACGCGTCGCTGATGCCGCACGAACCCAGTACCATTGCTGTTGCTACAGCACTAATGGCAAACCCCAATCGAACTTTCTTTGCAATTCCTTTCTTACCTTGTTCTTGTTTCCCTTCCATGCCGGCCTCCTCTTCCGAGCACAACCCTTGCCAAATTAATTCAGCCCCTAGCCAAAAAGTCCTGACCTCCTCTGGATTGTAGGGGCACAGTTTCGCAAAACCCTCGATATTGTAAACCGCCTGTATGGGCAGTTTTTCCGGGAAAAGCCGGACTACCTAAATTGACAGGTCCGCCCGCCATTGCACCTTCTCATTTGCACCGGGGTTCTTGGGGAGAAAGCGAACCTGATTGGATAGACAGTCTGGAACAGGAGCAGTACTTATCGCTGCTCACCGCAGTGGGGCGTCAACAGCTTGGGTGCGGTGGGATCGAGCCTGCCATGTGCACTCAAGGGCGGCATAGACTCCCGGATCGGCGGAATGAAAGCCTATAGGTCCTGCATCGCACGAGATTCATGGTCGGTTTGCTCCCAATAAGCCGTGGTAAACCGGATTGAGCATTTGAAGAATCTCGGGTGACCAGAAAAAGCAACTACAGTTCCTCTCCGATCATGTGTGGCATTCCATAATTATTATGGCATTATGGGTTCAATGATTTTCCGGTGTAAGTTCGGTCAAATAGTGCCGCATCTTCTCATTGTAGCGTCACGAATAACGCATTGTCGTGATTCGCGAGTTCCCGCCTGCTTTGCCGTATCCCCCCGATGGATGAACGAGGCGGTCGGTGGGCCGGCCCGGCATTGGCGCGAGTGTGCATCCGACGCCTTACCCGGCCGGGTTACAGAGGCAACACGGCCCGGACTGGGTCCAAGACCTGGAGATGGGGCCTCTCGTCTACCGGGATCGCAAGGGCATTCGTAGGAGGGGCTATACACCACGCCAAAATCATTTGCGAATTGAGCGATGTAGGATGGATGGAGCGAAGCGCAACTCATCAAAGTTGGATGCATACACACTGATGGGTTGCGCTTCGCCCCATCCTCCCCTGAAATTACATTGCGCAATTATTTATGTCGTCGCGTATAGTCCAAGATTTTTTCGGGGATTTTTCCCTCGCGGAGGAGGGGATGTCGAAGGGGAGGGTGCTGTCGCCGGCAGCCGACGGAGAGGCTGCCGGTGTCAGATTCGGCAGGTAGCCGGTGGAATTAACTGGTGCGGCCGTCGTAATACCTGGGACATTTCAGAATACATTTTTCGTATTTGTAAAGACAACCGTCCGCACACTTCCTATGTGTAGTTCCGCAGGAATAGATACAACTCTCGTCATGCCCGCAAGCCTTTTGACAATCCATATTTGTTTCTGTACAAGTATTCTTGCACGAGTCTCTCTCGGCTTCGCAAGCCTCCGCACATTCCGCGCTGACTTTGGCCAGGATGATCGATTCGTCCTTTCCCGCCGTTTCGCTAAGCCTGGGATCGGTGCAAATATCCTTTGCGAATGTTTCGGTAAGAAAGCAGAAACTGACTAGGAGAACCAGGGCGATAAATATTCTTTTCATTGTTGCCTTCCACGTTGAATGGGCGATCCTGTCTCGAAGCCCATTTTGTCACACGGAATTACCTCCGTTGTCCAGATCAAAATTTGAGAAAAACGGATTCTTGAGGGCTTTTCGGAAGTCGATCCGGTCTCGGCGAGAAAAGACCACCTCCGAGTCCGAAACGCCTGGCGCATCGAACCGGCTGCCGGGGGGGAAGGGCGGTGGAATACGAACCGGCGGGCGCAAGACGGCCTCCCCTCCCTTGGTGGGAGGGGCAGGGGG
>LUZV01000076.1 GCA_001603765.1 Anaerolineales bacterium Chloro_02
CAAATTGTAGTAAAATATGGCGGTATGTGAATGGTCAATCTGGCACCGTATCCAGGGGACCGGCGCAGAAGGATCGCCAGTAAAGCAGGGAGCAAATTAGTGGCGATACTTTTATTATTAAGTGGGAGACCGAAACCGACCATCAACCCCTCTCCGACTGCCGAAAAAACATTCTGCTTGAACCTATAAACCAGCTAATCCCCGGATGCCACAGCATAACATTGAAAATAATGGCTGCGACCTTGCTGTTGAAGTGTTAACTTCGTGTAAAGTAACCCTTTCAAGGGTGTGGACATTGTCACTGTAAGACTAAGTGTCTACCGGTGATCCGGATGATGAGCCTCGAGCCGTTAGGCATCTCTTTATTGATAAGAGTTGAAAAACACCACGCTCACACCGTCGCCGCCCTCTTTTTCTCCGCCGTTTTCCCACCGTTTGACATAAGGCGAATGGTTGAGGAGATCGCGAACGGCTTGGCGGACCGCGCCGGTGCCGCGCCCATGAATGATGCGCCCAAATGGAATCCCAGACGTGAACCCTTGTTCGAGGTAGCGCTCAGCACGATCGAGCGCGTCATCCACGCGCTGACCGCGCAGGTCCAGCTCGAGACCAGGCGAGTTGACACCCGGGAGGGCGGTGCTGCCGACAGGCGGCGCGGCAGGTTGGGCGGGCTCAGAGCGGTCTTCAACGGGTTGGGCTTTTCGTTCCACCTCGTAGGTTTTCGCGCGCACCCGCAAAGCGCCGATTTGCACTTCGAGGTCATCTCCATCCACGCCGCTCACTATGCCTTCAGCGCCCAATTTGCGCACGAGCACCTTTTCACCAACTTTTAGCGGACCACTGACGCCCTTAACCTTCGGCGCGCGGTGCTTCTTGCGCATTTTTTGCTCCTGCTTTTGCTCCACAACGTCAAGTTTTTCTTCAATCTCAGTTAGAAGAGCTTGTTTTTCCGGTAACTGGCGCAAACGTGTTATTTCACGGCGCAGTGTGTTGAGCTCTTCGCGCAGGGCTTCAAGCTCACCTTCAAGCTGTGATTGATGAGCGTCCAGGAGGCTGGCTTTTTGGGCTTCAAGCTGCTCAAGCCTGGCGTTGATTTTGTTACGGCTGGCTTCAGCATCCTGACGGGCATTTTCTGCGGCTTCGTAACTGGCAACGGCGAGGTCGCGCTGGCGGTGGATTTCCTCGAGCAGGTCGTCAGCATGCAGTTCGGTTGGATTAATTTCCTGCCGGGCAGCGGCGATGATCGCGGGGTCTAACCCAAGGCGATCTGCGATAGCAAGCGCGTTGGAGCGCCCCGGCAGACCAATCACAAGGCGATAAGTGGGGCGCAATGTTTCGAGGTCAAACTCAAGGCTGGCGTTGGTAACGCCTCTCACGGCATGGGCATAGGCTTTTAGCTCGGGGTAGTGGGTGGCAACCACCGAGGTGATCCTGCGCTGGAGCATATGATCCAACACGGCGCGCGCCAGGGCGGAGCCTTCCTGCGGGTCGGTGCCCGCGCCAAGTTCGTCCAGAAGGACAAGCGAACGGTAGTCGGCTTGTTTGAGGATGCGTACCAACTGAGTGATATGCCCCGAAAAGGTCGAGAGAGACTGCTCGATTGACTGCTCATCGCCGATATCGGCAAAGACATCTCTGAAAACACTCAAACGTGAGCCGGATTGGACCGGCAGCTGCAGCCCCGCTTGCGCCATCAATACCATCAGCCCCACAGTTTTGAGGGTGACGGTCTTGCCGCCTGTGTTGGGCCCGGTCAGCACAACCGAGAACGTCTGACGATCCAGTTCCAGGTCGATCGGGACAACTTTTAGGGGATCCAGCAGCGGATGACGGGCGCGGCGCAGCTCAATAACGCTGCCTGGATGACCTTCAGGCGGTTTGCTGAGGAAAGGCACCAACTCTGGCTCTGAAGCGTGGAGATCGTCGGCATAGTGAGCTTTCATGAGCGCGAGATCGATCTGAGACATGGCTTTTGTTGTAAGTGAAAGACTTTCAGCCTGAAGGGCGATCTGTTGGCTGAGCGCGCGCAAAACACGCAGCACTTCGCTGCGTTCCGCGAGCTCCAGTTCGCGCACCTTGTTGTTGAGCTCCACCACCGCAATGGGTTCGATGAACAGCGTAGCGCCTGATGAGCTCTGATCATGGATGATCGCTTTAATCTGACCTTTGTGTTCGGCGCGCAGAGGCAAGACATAACGCCCTGAGCGTTGAGTGATAAGCGATTCCTGCAACATTCGCGCGCTGACAGGGTCATTTAGGTAGCGGTTGAGGCGCTCCATCAGGCGGTTGTGAACAACCTTGATTTCTGAGCGGATATGCGCCAGTTCCGGTGAGGCGCTGTCGAGCACTTCGCCGCGTTCGCTGATCGTGCGGTTGATGAGATCAATC
>LUZV01000077.1 GCA_001603765.1 Anaerolineales bacterium Chloro_02
TTCCAGCCTTCTGTTTTCATCCGTTCCTGCCAGCGGTATAGTGTCGCCCGCGATATCCCTATCGCTTTGCTGGCTTCGAGCGCATTCATACCTGTCTCACGCAAAGCTTCCCAAGCTTGAAGATGCTTCTGGCGATGTTTAGCTTCATCACTCGGTTTGGGTATGCTTTTCCGGGCCAGATGATAAAATTGTTTTTGCAGATATATCTGCCGCATTGGGGTTTCTCCTTGTTTTGGTTTTTCACCCTTTAGGATGACCCCAATGTGCTTTTTTGTAAAGCCTTATCGTCTCACATGTTTTTGAATTTGCTCATTTATGTGGGGGCAGATCCGAAACAGCAGAGGTATTCAGGTTTTGTTCGTTTTTCAGGTATGATTAGCTTGTTCGACCACGCTGGAGGAGGTGCTTATGTGCGACACGATGGGACTGCTGACTTTTGAAAAGGCATTTTTTGCGAAAAACAGTGATCGCTCACCCAATGAACCCCAGGTTGCTGAGTATTATGCGGCTGCAGATTATCCGAAGGGAACACGCCTGAGTACGACTTACATCGAAATAAATCAGGCGGCTCATACCCACGCGCTGCTGCTTTCCCGGCCTACCTGGCTTTGGGGCGGAGAAATGGGCGTGAACGAATTCGGCGTGTGCATAGGTAATGAAGCTGTTTTTACCAAGGGAAAATATGCAAAAACCGGTCTGACAGGGATGGATCTGCTCCGGTTGGGGTTGGAACGAGGCAGCAGCGCCCAGGAGGCGCGCGATGTGATCATTGGCTTGTTGGAGGAACATGGGCAAGGGGGCAACTGCGGCTTTGATCACAGCTTCTATTACGACAACGCGTTTTTAATCATGGACCGTGAGAACCTTTATGTGCTCGAAACCGCTGGACGCGAATGGGTTTATAAAAAGATGCCCCGGGCGAGTATCTCTAACCGCCTGACCATCGGTGTTGATGGCGACGCGTACAGCGGCGGAGAACGCCTCGACTTCAGGAAGACTTATCTGGAACCGCTCTATTCCCACTTTTCCGGTTCCGCCAGGCGCCTGGAGCAAACCAGCGCTTGCTTAGCTAATGCTGATAATGTGGCGGACTTAAAGGCAGCCTTGCGTCTTCACCGGGACGAAATCCAAAACCCACTTACACAGGGCAGCGTTGCCAGCCCCTGCATGCATGCCGGTGGGATGGTGGGGGACCACACGACAGCCAGCATGATCGTTGAACTAGGCGACAAAATCACAGTTTGGCTTACCGGAAGTTCCACCCCCTGCATCTCTCTTTTTAAACCCTGGATCTTTGGGGATGTTCCAACCGCGCCGGTTTTTGCCGGCGGAGACCCAGCGGCAAAAGAAGACTGGCTTAGGCGCGAGGCTTTTCACCGGCAGGCGATCGGCAAGATTTTGCCAGCCGAATTCTACCGCGAGCGCGACAAACTCGAGGATTCCTGGCTTGCGGAAGTTGAAAACGCGAACAAGGAATGTTCTTTGAGCCTGAGATTCCGCATAGCAGAACAAGAGAGATCTTTTTACGAAAAATGGAGTGGCAATTTGAGCGCTCTTCCGGTTCAGGGAAAACGCGCTTTTAAGCGATATTGGCAGAGGAAAAATGCCGCGCTCGGCAAATAATGGAAATAAAAATTTAAGAGTTGGAATTAGCGTTGGCGCGTGCCATAGGTAAAAAACCCTTGATGCGCCAATTTACTCAAAAGAATCGTGATGACCTGACGCAAGAATTGCACGAACCGCTCAATAGCGAATCAACCGCCGTGTTTTGCTTGACGCAAACCGATATATCAGGATATACTTCATTTTCGCCGGGGTGTAGCGCAGTCGGCTAGCGCGCTGCGTTTGGGACGCAGAGGTCGACGGTTCGAGTCCGCCCACCCCGACCTTTTTTTATCAACTCAGCAAAGCGACCAACTTGTGAGTACACCCTTCCTCTCCATTATCATTCCAGCCCACAACGAAGCCAAACGCCTGCCTGCTTCTCTCAAAGCGCTTCAAAATTTTATTTCCACCCTTCCTTACGCGGTTGAGGTGATCGTGGTCGAAAATAACAGCAGCGATTCGACGGCGCAAATCGCTCGGGACTGGGCAGAAACGATGCCAGAACTTCGGGTCATCAGCCTCCCTCAGCCCGGAAAGGGCAATGCCATTCGGGTTGGCATGCTCTCCGCCAGGGGAGCATTCAGGTTCATGGCGGACGCGGACTTTTCGATGCCAGTCGAGGAGATTAACCGCTTCCTGCCTGAAGGAACACCGCGGGCAGATGTAGCGATTGGCTCACGAGAAGCCCCCGGCTCAAAACGCATTGGGGAGCCATTTTATCGTCACCTGATTGGGCGGGTTTACAACCTTTTGGTGCGTTTACTCATCCTGCCTGGTCTGCAGGATACCCAATGCGGCTTTAAATGTTTCAGTGCTGAGGCGGCTCAGGCGATCTTCCCTCTTCAGAAACTGGAAGGCTGGAGCTTTGATGTTGAGGTGCTTACTATCGCGCGTCAGCTTGGCTTTGAGGTGATTGAGGTGCCGATCATCTGGGCCTATCAGCCCGGCTCGCGAATGCATCTGCTGCGAGACAGCCTGCAGATGGCAAAAGATTTACTGACCATCCGGCACAATAAGGAAATGGGCTTTTATCATGCCCCAAAAGTTTGACCCCAGCCTGATCCCTCCTTTTCCTACCCTTGCATTTGAAAAACGCATAGCTGAAAACGGCTGCAAGCTGATCGCCGGGCTTGATGAAGCCGGGCGCGGCGCGCTTGCCGGGCCGCTTTTTGCCGCGGCGGTGATTTTGCCCATCGAGAAAGTGGGGCTGGCAGAAGCCTTAATCGGCGTGCGCGACTCTAAGCAGATGAGCGCCTTGGAAAGGCAAATTTGGGCTGAGAAGATCAAAGCGGAAGCGCTTGACTGGGCGGTCGCTTACATTGAGCCGGCTGAAATTGACGCTGTTGGCATGGGCAAAGCCGGGAGGCAGGTCTTTGAGCGGGCTATCCAAAAGCTGAAAACGCATCCATGTTATTTGCTGCTGGACTATTTCAAACTGCCTTCGGCGCGGCTGCCACAGATGGCGCTGGTGAAGGGAGATCAGCGCTCGCTTTCGATTGCGTGTGCCTCCGTTCTGGCTAAGACCTCGCGGGACACCTTTATGATGGAACTGGCTGGAAGCGGCGACCCCTATGGGCTGGCGCAGAACAAGGGCTACGGCACAGAAGAGCACCTCAGGGCGATTGAAGCATTGGGCCTCAGCCCTCACCACCGCCGCACCTTTTGTGAACACTTGCTGCAAGGCAGGCTGTTTGATTGAAAAGACCCCTCGACTGAAGCCATGATAGAATTGAGCTATCAGGAAAAGG